>OMSQ01000199.1 GCA_900313805.1 uncultured Prevotella sp.
CAGTGAGAAAATGGGTATCGGGGTGATATGCCATGAATTCTCGCACTGCCTGGGACTGCCCGACATGTACGACACCGGTTACCACGGCAGCTACGGCATGGACGACTGGGACCTGCTCGACCATGGGTCGTACAACGGACCAAAGGGCATAGGATGGGTGCCGGCAGGATATACCAGTTACGAACGCAACTATGCCGGGTGGCTGAGATTGACGGAGTTGAAAAACGACCGCCTGGTGCTCAACCAGAAACCACTCAACGAACGTGGAAATGCATACGTCATGCACAACGACGGATACCGAGATGAGTATTACCTGCTGGAAAACAGAAACCAGACCAGGTGGGATGAGTATATACCAGGCAGTGGCCTGCTGATAATATACGTGGACTATGATGCTGATATATGGGCAAGCAACAATGTGAACACGGTGGGTAATACCAACGACCATCCACGCATGACACCCGTGAGAATAGGGTCACGGTACAGCGGCTCATACACTTTCCCCACCGACGAAGTGAACAGTTTCTCCGATGATACCACTCCCAGTCCCGAACTCTATCACGACAATATAGACGGAACCCGACGCTTGAACAAGGCAATAACCAACATCACACGCAACGACGAGAAGAACACCATAACCTTCCTGTTCACCAACAACAACAGCGAGACCTCCGGCATCGCATATACCGAACAGGACAACGATGACTCTCAGGCTGAATACTATTCCCTCGACGGACGCCAAGTGACAAAACCAACCAGTGGCATTTACCTAAAACACACGAAAAACGGCACGAAGAAGATACTTGTGCGTTAAATTATGTTAATTAGTAGTGCTGCCAGCGTGCATGAGAAATGCCAGTTGGGAAAAAAGATATACCTTTGCAGCCGCTGTCACGAGATGGCAGCATAATTCAAACCTAACAAACAATAAAAAACAATGGCAACAAAAATCAGATTGCAGCGTCGTGGCCGTAAGGGCTATGCTTTCTACAGCATCGTCATCGCCGACGCCAGAGCACCACGTGATGGTCGTTTTATCGAGAAGATTGGTACTTACAATCCTAACACCAATCCCGCTACCGTAGATTTGGATTTCGAGCGCTCGCTCTATTGGGTGGAAGTAGGTGCCCAGCCTACCGACACTGTGCGCAACATCCTGAAGCGCGAAGGTGTGTACATGATGAAGCACCTGAAAGGCGGTGTGAAGAAGAACGCTTTTGATGAGGAGACTGCCCAGCGCCGTTTCGACGCATGGAAGGCCGACAAGCAGAAGGGTCTGGACAACATCCGTCAGAGTGAGGCCAAGGCTAAGGCCGAGGCTGCCAAGAAAGAACTGGAAGCAGAGAAGAAGACAAATGAGGCTATAGCACAGAAGGTGGCTGAGAAGAAGGCTGCCGAGGCTGCTGCTAAGGCTGAAGCTGAAGTTGCCGCCGCCGCTGAGGCTGCTGCCGCAGAGCCCGCTGCCGAGGCTTAATTCCTCGTCTCTCGACCAAACAACATCAGAGCCGCTCCGGTTACGGGGCGGCTCTGAACGTATATAGTGCGTACAGATTGACAGCTATTCTACTGGGTCTATCACGGGGTGCTCGCCGTCCTCCGGAGCTTCGTCACTGCCGGAATTGTTGCTCAGTGATGAACCCGCCTTCTTTATTTCCGTCAGGGCATCGCCAAGCAGTTTTTCTACATCCATGCTGTCTATGGAACTGAGCAGCACTTCAGCCTCATTCACCACTTGGTGAAGTGCTGTGTCTACGGCAGTGCTTACCTCCTGTTTGACTGTTTCCAACTTGTTCATCGGCGACTGCTTCTTCATGTACTCTTCCACCGCGCTGCTGATGGTGAACACATGTCCGAATACGCCTACCGACACATTGCTGCTCTTTCCGTCTATTTCCATCTCGCCCACGGAAAACAGACCGTAGTTGTGTACTTTGATGAAATGTCCGGAGTGCTTCTCTGCGAGCGATGTGATGGTGCTGATGGCTTGGTCGGCATATTCGCCGCCATAGACCTTGGTCATCTCGTTCTTTATGTTATCGCTCAGCATCTTGTTTATGGCATCGGTATGGGCTTTCCTGTCAGGATTGGTCAGTGCCATCACGCCGCACAGCACTATCAATATGCCGAGGGCGATGAACCAGCCGCGGTGACGACGCAGAAAACTACGCTTCACAGGTGCTGAGCCACCACTCATCGGCAGTGGTGGCTCCGGCTGGGGTGGGGTAGATGGTATGCGCACTATGCCTGAGAGCTCCTCTACAGCACTCGCCGGCTGCCAGTCGGGCATGCCAGACTTCCATACCAGCGTGTCGGCATATATCTCCATGCCACGCAGTTCGTCAATGGTATAGGGGCCTTGCTGCTGGCCCCCTACGGCTATAAAATATTTCGTTTCCATACTTTACAAGTGTTAGTTGACATGCAAAGATAGCACTTTCGTATGTATATTGCAAAAAGCACACAGGTAAAACACAAATGTTTCACAATATTTAAAAAAGCACAGGCAAATGTTTTGCCATGAGGGGCGAAATTAGTACCTTTGCAGGATGGAATGAAAGAATAACGCTGTATTATGTTTGAAAATCTAAGCGAACGGTTAGAAAGATCATTTAAAATCCTCAAGGGCGAAGGTAAGATTACCGAGATCAATGTGGCGGAGACCATGAAGGATGTCCGCCGTGCACTCATTGACGCCGACGTTAACTATAAAGTGGCAAAGAACTTCACCGACAAGGTGAAGCAGAAAGCTTTGGGCATGAACGTGCTCACTGCCGTGAAACCAGGACAGCTGATGGTGAAACTGGTGCACGACGAACTGGCAGAGCTTATGGGCGGCGAGACCGTGGGACTGAACCTGCAAGGACGCCCCGCCATCATTCTCATGTCGGGACTGCAAGGCTCAGGTAAGACCACCTTCAGCGGTAAACTCGCCAACATGCTGAAAAACAAGCAGCACAAGAACCCCCTGCTTGTGGCCTGCGATGTGTACCGCCCGGCAGCTATAGAACAGTTGCGCGTGGTGGGAGAATCGGTGGGTGTGCCCGTATATAGCGAGCCCAACAACAAGGACGTGGTCGCCATAGCACAGCATGCCATCCGCGAGGCAAAGGCAAAGAGCTATGACGTGGTCATCATCGACACCGCCGGACGACTGGCTGTCGACGAGGAGATGATGAACGAGATAGAGACCCTGAAGAAAGCCGTGAACCCCGATGAGACTCTCTTCGTGGTTGACAGCATGACGGGTCAGGACGCAGTCAATACCGCCAAGACGTTCAACGAACGACTCGACTTCGACGGTGTGGTGCTCACCAAACTCGATGGTGACACTCGAGGCGGTGCTGCACTCTCCATACGTACCGTGGTGACCAAACCCATCAAGTTCGTGGGTGCCGGAGAGAAGATGGAGGCCATAGACCCCTTCCATCCCACACGTATGGCAGACCGCATCCTGGGCATGGGCGATATCGTGAGCCTGGTAGAAAGGGCACAGGAGCAGTTCGACCAGGAGGAGGCACTCCGACTGCAGAAGAAGATACAGAAGAACAAGTTCGACTTCAACGACTTCCTCCAGCAGATACAGCAGGTGAAGAAAATGGGTAACCTGAAAGACCTGGCATCCATGATACCGGGCGTGGGAAAGGCCATTAAAGACATTGATATCGACGACGATGCCTTCAAGGGCATTGAGGCCATCATATACAGCATGACTCCCAAGGAGCGTACCAATCCCGAGATTCTCAACCAGAGTCGCCGCAGGCGCATAGCCAAGGGCTCTGGCACTACAGAGCAGGAGGTGAGCAGACTGATAAAGCAGTTTGACCAGACCCGTAAGATGATGAAGATGATGACGGGCTCTAAGGCCTCGATGATGATGAATGCCATGCGTGGCAAGATGCCTGGCATGCCGGGTATGCCCTCTGGAAAATAAAAGCAACGGATATGCAACTGATAGACGGAAAGGCCACTGCGGCGGCCATAAAAGCCGAAATAGCACAGGAGGTGCAGCAGATAGTGCAAAGAGGGGGCAAGCAGCCCCATCTGGCAGCCATCCTCGTGGGACATGACGGAGGTTCTGAAACGTATGTGAAGAACAAGGTCCTGGCGTGCGAGGCCTGCGGATTCAAGTCTACCCTCATCAGGTTTGAGGACGACATCACCGAAGAGCAACTGCTCTCCGAGGTGGACCGCCTGAACCATGACGACGATGTGGACGGGTTCATAGTGCAACTGCCCCTGCCGGCACATATCGATGAACAGAAGGTGATAATGGCCATCGACTACCGCAAGGATGTGGACGGCTTCCATCCGGTGAACGTGGGACGCATGGCCATCGGCCTGCCCTGCTTCATCTCTGCCACACCTCTCGGCATACTCACCCTGCTCAGACGGTACAATATAGATACACGCGGCAAGAAGTGTGTCATCATAGGCCGCAGCAACATAGTGGGCAAACCCATGGCGCAACTCATGATGCAGAAGCAGTGGGGCGATGCCACAGTGACGGTGTGCCACAGCCGCTCGCAGAACCTCAAGGAGGAATGTCGCCAGGCCGACATCCTCATAGCTGCCATCGGACGCCCCGCCTTCGTCACCGCCGATATGGTGAAGCCCGGTGCCGTGGTCATCGATGTGGGCACCACACGCGTGGCCGACAGCACCCGCAAGAGCGGACACCGACTGCAGGGCGACGTAGACTTCGAACAGGTGGCACCACTCTGCTCGTATATCACTCCCGTGCCGGGAGGCGTCGGACCCATGACCATCTGCTCGCTGATGAAGAACACATTGGCGGCAGGAAAAAAGGAGTACTACAAATGACAGCCGACGAACACTACAGGACGGGTAATGAATACCGCCGAAAGGGAGATTTCCAGCAGGCTCTCTGTCACTATATGGAGGCAATAGACCTGGATCCGGAAAGCCCGGCGGTACATGCCAAGGAGATGCTGGAAAACATCCTCAATTTCTACTGCAAGGACATGTATAATCCATGACTCCCGTCTGGCGTGTGAGGGGCTATAGTGAGAGATAATTCGTTTGTTAACCAATATTTAATGTTATGAGTAAAATAAAAGGTGCTATCGTAGTCAACACCAATCGGTGTAAAGGCTGTTCGCTTTGCATCTATGCCTGTCCGAAGGACGTTATCGCACTGGCATCGAAGAAAGTGAACCTCTCCGGCTATCCCTACGTGGAACCCGTGAGGGCCGAGGAATGCATTGGTTGTGCATCGTGCGCCATCGTTTGTCCCGATGGCTGCATAGCAGTTTACCGTAAAAAAGTGGAGGATTAAGGCTATGGCAGAACAAGAAGTGAAACTGATGAAAGGCAATGAGGCGATAGCCCATGCTGCCATTCGCTGTGGCTGTGATGGATATTTCGGATATCCTATTACTCCGCAGAGTGAGGTGATAGAGACTTTGGCAGAACTGAAACCCTGGGAGACTACCGGCATGGTAGTGGTTCAGGCAGAGAGCGAAGTGGCTGCCATCAATATGGTGTATGGTGCTGCCGGAGCAGGCAAGAGGGCAATGACTTCCTCTTCCAGTCCTGGTATTGCACTCAAACAGGAAGGTATAGCATATATGGCTGGTGCCGAACTGCCCGGACTCATAGTCAACGTGCAGCGCGGCGGTCCCGGACTGGGTACCATACAGCCCTCGCAGAGCGACTACTTCCAGGCTACTCGCGGCGGTGGCAACGGCGACTACTACGTGCTGGTGCTCGCACCCTCTTCGGTGCAGGAGATGGCCGATTTCGTGGACCTGGCGTTCAACCTGGCATTCAAATACCGCATACCTGCCATGATACTCAGCGACGGCGTCATCGGACAGATGATGGAGAAGGTGGTGCTGCCGCCTTATAAGCCACGCCGCACCGATGAGGAGGTGATCAGAGAATGTCCCTGGGCTTCCAACGGAAAGCCCGCATCGCGCCAGCGCAACGTGATTACTTCGCTGGAACTGAAACCCGAAATCATGGAACAGCGCAACATCCACCTGCAGGAGAAATATCAGACCATTCGTGAGAACGAGGTGAGATATGAGACCATGCAACTGGAGGACGCTGACTATATGATAGTGTCGTTCGGCTCGGCTGCACGTATATCCGAGAAGGCCATCGAACTGGCTCGCGAAGAGGGTATAAAGGTGGGACTGTTCAGACCCATCACACTGTGGCCCTTCCCCACAAAGCAGATAGCCGAGGCTGCCAAGGGAAAGAAGGGCGTGCTCGTGGCAGAAATCAACGCCGGTCAGATGGTGGAGGATGTTCGCCTCTCTATCAATGGCGCACTGCCAGTGGAATACTTCGGACGCCTGGGTGGCATCGTGCCCGACCCAGAAGAGATAGTTCAGGCACTGAAAAATAAATTGATGTAATCATGGACACAAACAATATCATCAGCCCGGAGAACCTGGTTTATCAGAAACCTGCTCTCCTCAATGATAACCCCATGCACTATTGCCCCGGATGTTCACACGGTGTGGTACATAAGCTCATAGCAGAGGTGATAGAGGAAATGGGTATGCAAGAGAAAAGTGTGGGCGTGTCGCCAGTAGGTTGCGCCGTCTTCGCATACAACTATATCGACATTGACTGGCACGAGGCTGCCCACGGCCGTGCACCCGCCGTGGCCACAGGCATCAAGCGCATGTGGCCCGACCGCCTGGTGTTCACCTACCAGGGCGACGGTGACCTGGCGTGTATCGGTACGTGTGAGACCATTCATGCTCTAAACCGTGGCGAGAACATCGTCATCATCTTCATCAACAATGCCATCTATGGCATGACGGGCGGACAGATGGCTCCCACCACACTGCTCGGACAGAAGACCTCTACCTGTCCCTACGGTCGTCAGGCCGACATCCACGGATATCCCCTGAAGATGACAGAGATAGCAGCCCAACTGCAGGGCACATGCTATGTCACACGCCAGAGCGTGGAGACCGTGGCAGCCATAAGAAAGGCAAAGAAGGCACTGCGCAAGGCTTTCGACGCCAGCATGGCAGGCAAGGGTTCCTCACTCGTGGAGTTTGTCAGCACCTGCAACAGCGGTTGGAAACTCACTCCCAGAAAGGCTAACGAATGGATGACGGAGAACATGTTCCCCTTCTATCCCAAAGGCGACCTCAAAGATACCACAAACCTCTAACAAGACATCACTATGAAAGCAGAAATCATTATATCGGGATTCGGCGGACAGGGTGTGCTCTCTATGGGAAAAATCCTGGCCTACTCGGCTCTTATGGAGGACAAGGAAGTGACATGGATGCCCGCCTACGGACCAGAACAGCGCGGTGGTACTGCTAATGTCACTGTCATCATCAGCGACACACGCATCTCTTCGCCCATTCTCAGCAAGTATGACATAGCCATCGTGCTCAACCAGCCCTCACTCGACAAGTTCGAGCCCCGCGTGAAACCCGGTGGCATTCTCATATACGACAACTACGGCATCATCAATCCTCCCACACGCACGGATATTCAGGTGTACAGCATCAATGCCATGGACAAGGCGGCAGAGATGAAGAATGCCAAGATATTCAACATGATAGTGCTGGGCGGACTGCTCAAGGTGTGCCCTGTGGTGACTACCGACGGACTGGAGAAGGCTCTCTATAAGACCCTGCCGGAGCGCCACCACGGACTCATCCCGCTAAACATGCAGGCCGTGGAGGCCGGCATGCAGATCATGGAAAAGAAGTAACATCCTCGTTACTCATACATTTTTTTATTCCATGATACCCGCTCCCCTTGCACTTATTGGCAAGGGGAGCATCCTTAACAATTTAAACACGAACAAGCACAGATGCACATAGCCATAGCAGGAAACATAGGCAGCGGAAAGACAACTCTGACCAACCGTCTGGCACAGCACTACGGATGGGTGCCTCAGTTTGAGACGGTGGAGCAGAACCCATATCTCGAAGACTATTACCACGACATGAAGAGGTGGTCGTTCGCTCTCGAGGTGTTCTTCCTGAAACAGAGGTTCAGAGACATGCTGCAGATAGCACGCACACAGCAGACGGTGATACAAGACCGCAGCATATACGAAGGGGTGTATGTCTTCGCAGCCAACAATTTCGATATGGGCAATATGAGTGAGCGCGACTTTGAGACGTACATGCAACTCTTCCAGGCTATGGTGGCTGTGATGAAATGGCCGGAACTGATGATTTATCTCCGCGCCTCCGTGCCGCACCTGGTGAGCAATATCCAGAAGCGCGGACGTGAATACGAACAGACCATCCCTCTCGACTATCTCACCAAACTCAATCAGCGCTACGAGGACTTCATCTTCAACAAGTACAAGGGCGACGTGCTGGTGGTGGATGTCGACGACATCGATTTCAAAAACACACCGGAGCATTTCCAGCAGATTACCGACAAGATAGATGCCCGGCTGTACGGACTCTTCAGTAATGACTCTTTTCTAAAATAACCTTTACCATTATGCATATAGCAGTAGCAGGAAACATAGGCAGCGGAAAGACTACCCTGACCAAGATGCTGGCCAGCCACTACGGATGGATACCACGCTTTGAACCCGTTGACAACAACCCCTATCTGGCAGACTTCTATGCCGATATGGAAAGATGGTCGTTCAACCTCCAGATTTATTTCCTTAACAAACGCTTCCGTGAGGTGGTGGAGATATCCAAGTCGGATGAATATATCATCCAGGACCGCACTATCTTCGAGGACGCCTGCATCTTCGCGCCCAACCTGCACGACCAGGGCAAGATGAGCGACCGCGACTTCGACAACTATACCGACCTGTTCCAACTCATGATGTCGCTGGTGAAACTGCCCGACCTCATGATATATATCCGCTCGTCGGTGCCCAACCTCGTGGCGCAGATAGCCAAGCGCGGACGCGAGTATGAGCAGTCTATCCGCATCGACTATCTCGAAGGTCTCAACCGCCGCTACGAGGAATGGATAGAAGGGTTTGAGGGAAAACTGCTGGTGGTGGATGGCGACAACGTGAAGTTTGAAAGCAACCCCGCTGATTTCCAGAAGATTACTGATGGTATAGACGCCCGCCTGTATGGACTCTTCCCTGAAATGTAAGGCTGACATCAAGACCATCGTCTTCGATGCCGACGATACGCTGTGGGACTGCCAGTCGCATTTCGAGGATGTGACCGACAGTTGCTGTGAACTCCTGCGCCCATACGCCGATGCGGCTGCGGTGAGGGCTTCGCTCTTCCGTACCGAGGAGGCCAACATGCCCGACTACGGTTATGGCACCAAGGCATTCACCCTCTCGCTGGTGGAGAACGCCATCCGTGTGAGTGGCAACCGCATAGGCGGCGATGAGGTGAGGCAGTTGCTCGACATGGGCAGGCAACTGCTGCACATGCCTGCCACTCCGCTGCCAGGGGTGGTGGACACGCTACAGCGGCTCTCTGAGCATTACACGCTCTTCCTCTTCACCAAGGGTGAATTGCTCGACCAGCAGAACAAGCTGCGCCGCTCGCACCTCAAACGTTTCTTCCGCGATGTGAGGATAGTGAGCGACAAGACTGTGAGAGAGTATGAACGCTCTGGCTTCTTCGCCCGTCCTGACCAGACACTGATGGTGGGCAACTCCTTCAAGAGCGACATACAGCCCGCACTCACCATAGGAGCGTGGGCTGCATATATTCCTTTCTATGTCACCTGGCAATTGGAGCAGACTGCCACTTTCCAGCATCCGCGTCTCTACCATCACGAACACTTCGGACAGTTGACCGACCTGTTGTTGTGACCTCTTACTTCTTCTTGTCCTTCTTGTTCTTCTTCTTGTCCTTTTTCTTGTCTTTCTTCTTGTCCTTCTTCTGTTCTGCCTCCAGGTCTTGAGCCTGTTTCCATACAGCGTACTCCGAGTCGAGAGTTTTCTGGTATTTCATGTTGTCGGCACGTTTCAGAAAGGCGAAGGTGCCTATCAGCACAAAGATGATGAGCGAGAAGATGGCAGGCTTCCACAGCTTTGGCCGTTTCAGTTTCTTGCCTGTCTCGGCGTATGACTTGCCGCATACCGGACATACCGCGGCACCTCGCTGGCGCAGTGTGCCACAGTGCTCGCAGTAGTGCACATCCGTGAGTTGTGCTCCACAGCGCTCGCAGTAGTCCACATCACCGTGGTTGTGATGGTTGCAGTATGGGCATTTCATGGTTTTACGATGTTATTGCTGTTGTTGCAGAAACAGGTTGGCACCTGCATCGCGTATCTTCTCGCTGGCAGACAGTATGTTATGCCTCCTCACCAGATAAACTATCAGAGCTGCTGCGAAGGCCACGGCACCAGCTATGAGTACCGGCGAGCCCGCCTGCACCTTGGCCACCAGCATTATTATGCCTATGATAGCCACTATGAGTGTCGACCACATGCTCCAGTTGTATTTGTTTATCTCGTGCTTCTCCTCCATGTTGACCGGTGCGCTCAGGTCGCGCCTTTGTCCCAGTCCGTCCATGATGAAGTGGTGTCTCTCGTCGCGGTAGTTGTAGTATATGAACCAGAAGGGCACGAGCACCAGTCGGCCGTCGCTGTTTGGCGTGTAGCTCATCGTGTATTGAATGTCGTCCACGTCGCTGCCAGCGGCTCTGTGCACGCCTTCGTCCACCTGACGCTGCAGTTCCTGTTCACCCACGTGGCTCCACACCGCCAGTTTCTCTACGTTCACCTCCACGGTCATGAAGTCGTCGGTCTCCTGGGCAAACACATCGGGCGAGAAGTATTGTGCGTTGCTATGGTCGAACTCCATCAGTTTTGCAAACTCACGCAGTTCCTTGGGCACTTCCTCACCCTCGTATGCCAGGCACATAAACGAGTATGTGCCGTTGGCGTTGCCGTTCACATATCTGCGGCGTGTCTTCGTTTCGTTGTTCTCCTGATATTTCTCGTCCACGTGTCCGTTCCATGAAGCCGTGTAGTTGCCATCATACAGAAACATGGGCAGGAAAGCCTTGAACACGTCTTCGGTGCGCATATATGTGAATATGTCGGTAGGCACGTATTTGCGCTTCACAAGAGCCTGCAGCAGGTTCTTGCCGAAGTCGTAGTCGGCGGTCTTGAAGGGGATGATAAACTCCGGCTGTGGCATGTCGCGCTTCACGGCGTATGCCTCGGGGTTTTGCAGTGTGGAGTGACAGTAGGGGCACTCCAGAGTCTGCCTGAAGCGGTTGAACTGCGATATGTTTGCTCCGCAGTTCGGGCATTTCACTTGTTGTAGTTCTATTGTCGGCATGGCTGTTACATCATTTTACTTAGTATCTCCTTTTTCACGGCATCATATTCAGCCTGTTCTATCAGTCCTGCATCGAGCATCTGCTTCAGCTTGCTCAGGCGAGCCATCGGGTCGTCGGCGGCAGGTGCTGCAGGAGCCTGCTGCTGTTGGTAGCCCTGCGGCGGCATCTGCTGCTGCGGATAGCCTTGCTGCTGGTATCCCTGCTGCTGTGGATAACCTTGTGGCGGCATCTGCTGCTGCGGATATCCTTGCTGCTGGTATCCCTGTTGTTGCGGATAACCCTGTGG
>OMSQ01000146.1 GCA_900313805.1 uncultured Prevotella sp.
CGCAGCAGAGGTACCTTTTCGCAGCAGAGGTACCTTTTCGCAGCAGAGGTACGATAAAGTTGTAGATAAATGCTTATCGATGAGTATCGTTTACGTATAGCCCAGGCTCTGGCGCTCGATCCCACTAGTGAGCAACAGCATGCCACAGATGAGTTTTGCCGTTTCCTGACCGACTCCCATCCCCAGAGTGTGATGGTGCTACGTGGTTCGGCGGGTACCGGCAAGACCTCGTTGGCCAGTGCCTGGGTGCGTGCCCTTGTGTCTCTTCGCCAGCGTGTGCTACTGTTGGCACCTACAGGCAGGGCGGCCAAGGTGTTTGAGCACCACTGTGGCCAGCGTGCATACACCATCCACAGACGCATCTACCGTCAACAGCAGTTCAATGCCGACATGACAGGTTTCAACCTGGCTTTCAACAGTCAGGCCGACACCCTGTATTTCGTTGACGAGTCGTCGATGATTTCAGCCCAGCCCTCCTCAGACGGTCGCTTTGGCAGTGGTCGTCTGCTTGACGACCTGATACAGTATGTGTACTCCGGTCGCAACTGCCGAATGGTCCTTGTGGGCGACAGGGCACAGTTGCCACCCGTGGGCGAGCCTTCTTCTCCGGCACTGAGCGCTGCCACCCTGCAGGCCTTTGGACTGCAAGTGTACGAGGCAGACATGGACGAAGTGCTGCGCCAGAGTATAGGCAGCGGCATACTATACAACGCGACTGTTGTGCGCCAGATGCTCGCCCGGGACCAGCAGACCAGTTTGCCGCGAGTGCGCTTCTGCGGCTTTGCCGATATCACCATGGTGCCAGGATACGAACTCATAGAGCGGCTGGCCTCGTCGTACAGTGAGATGGGTTATGACGGCACCTGTGTCATCACCCGTTCCAACAAGCGAGCCAACATCTACAACCGTGGCATACGCAACATGGTGCTGGGATGTGAGGACGAGCTCAACGGGGGAGACCGCCTGATGGTGGTGCGCAACAACTACTACTGGGCTGAGCAGGAGAAACTGAATCTAGGCTTCATAGCCAACGGCGACACCGCCGAAGTGCTGCGCGTGCGCCATGTGCGTGAACTCTATGGCTTCCGGTTCGCCGATGTGACCATGCGTCTGACCGACTATGACAACAGCGAACTGACCTGTGCTGTGCTGCTCGACACCCTCCACTCCGAGTCTCCGTCGCTCACGCATGAGGAACATACGCGTTTGTTTGCTGCTGTGGAAGAGGACTATGCTTATATGACGGTAAAGTCAGAGCGCATGCGACAGATGAAGAGCGATGCCTATCTCAATGCATTGCAAGTGAAGTATGCCTATGCCGTGACTTGCCACAAGGCCCAGGGCGGACAGTGGCCACACGTGTATGTGGACCAGGGATATATGACCGACGACATGCTCAGTGCCGACTACCTGCACTGGCTCTACACCGCATTCACAAGAGCCACACACCACCTGTATCTGGTCAACTGGCCACCCACACAGACACAGGAGAACAAAGAAGAATAACAAAAGAACAACAATACAGAGATGAACAACCCCATACCCGAACAGTGGAGCAACTTCCTGTTGAAGGATGTGTCGTTTGTAAACCTGATGACACACCGCATATTCAACGTGCTCATAATAGCCAACCCCTACGATGCCTTCATGCTTGAGGATGACGGACGAGTGGATGAGAAAATCTTCAACGAATACATGGAACTTGGCTTGCGCTATCCGCCGTCGTTCACCCAGGTGAGTACCACCGAGGAGGCATATCATGTGCTATCTGCCACCGACATTGACCTGGTGCTGTGTATGCCTGGCAATGCCGACAACGATGCCTTTGCCGTGGCCCGCGATGTGAAAGCCTCCTTCCCAAATATGCCGTGTGTGGTGCTCACACCCTTCTCTCACGGTATCACCCGGAGGATACAGAACGAGGACCTTTCCATATTCGACTATGTGTTCTGCTGGCTGGGCGACACCAACCTCATCCTCTCCATCATCAAACTGATAGAGGACAAGATGAACATAGACCATGACATAGCTGAGGCAGGAGTGCAGGTGATAATGCTTGTGGAAGACAACATACGCTATTACTCCTCCATACTTCCCAACCTCTACAGTTACATACTGCTTCAGAGCAAGAGTTTCTCTACTGAGGCCCTCAACCCTCATGCTGCCTCTCAGCGCAAGCGCGGCCGTCCCAAGGTGTTGCTGGCTCGTACATACGAAGAGGCAATAGACTTGTACAACCGCTATGAGGACAATATGCTGGGTGTGATAAGCGATGTGCGCTTTCCGCGCGATGGCAAAAAAGACCCAGATGCAGGTTTCACGCTGCTCAGGACCATACGCGAGCGCAATGAGTATGTGCCCCTCATCATGCAGAGCGCAGAGAAGGAGAATGAAGCAAAGGCCATGGAAGAGGGCTTCCACTATGTGGACAAGACCTCAAAGAAGCGCAATCTGGACATGCGTCAGCTCATGGCCGAGCACATGGGTTTCGGCGACTTCATCTTCCGCGACCCTGCCACCCGCGCCGAACTGATGCGTGTGAGCACACTCAAGGAGCTGCAAGACAATATCTTCCGCATACCGCGCGAGAGCATGTTGTATCATGTGTCGCGCAACCACATGAGCCGCTGGTTGTCGGCGCGTGCTATCTTTCCTGTGTCGGCATTCCTGAAACATGTCACCTGGCACAAGTTGCAGGACGTGGATGCCCACCGCAAGATAATCTTCGATGCCATAGTGCAGTATCGCATGATGAAGAACATAGGTGTGGTGGCGGTGTTCGACCGTGGTAAGTTTGACCGCTATGCACACTTCGCCCGCATCGGTGAAGGCTCACTCGGCGGCAAAGGGCGTGGACTGGCCTTCCTCGACAACGTCATCAAGCGCCACCCTCAGTTCAACCGCTTTCCTGGGGTGAGTGTCTCAATACCCAAGACCGTGGTGCTGTGTACCGATATCTTCGACCAGTTCATGGAGAGCAACAACCTGTATCCTATAGCCCTCTCCGATGTGCCGGATGAAGAGATATTGAAGCATTTCCTCAAGGCTCAGTTGCCTGACTCGCTTATCGCCGACTTCTTCACCTTCTTCGCTGCCACCAAGAGTCCCATAGCCATACGCTCCTCATCGCTGCTCGAAGACGCACATTATCAGCCGTTTGCTGGCATCTATTCCACATATATGATACCGTATCTTGACGATAAGTACGAGATGCTGCGCATGATGGCCTGTGCCATAAAGGCCGTATATGCCTCGGTCTACTACCGCGACTCAAAGGCTTATATGACAGCCACCAGCAATGTGATAGACCAGGAGAAGATGGCCGTTATATTGCAGGAGGTGGTGGGCCGTCAGTACGACACCCGTTTCTATCCCACCTTCAGTGGTGTGTTGCGCTCTCTCAATTACTACCCGATAGGTGACGAGAAGGCAGAGGATGGCATAGCCAACTTGGCTCTCGGATTGGGTAAGTATATAGTGGACGGCGGACAGACGCTCAGGGTGAGTCCCTATCATCCCATGCAGGTGTTGCAGACCAGTGAGATGGATATGGCACTGAAGGAGACACAGACCCGCTTCTATGCACTCGACATGACCGATACCGGTCGTGAGTTCAAGGTTGATGACGGGTTTAACATACTCAACCTGCGTGTGAAAGAGGCCGACCGCGACCACTCTCTTTCATACATAGCCTCTACATACGATCCCTACGACCAGGTGATACGCGATGGCATCTACGAGGGCGGTCGTAAAGTCATCACCTTCTGCGGCGTGTTGCAGCACGGCATCTTCCCACTGCCCGAGATACTGCAGATGACCCAGAAGTATGGTGCCGAGAGCATGCGCCGCCCTGTGGAGATAGAGTTTGCCTGCAATGTGAATGAGGACCGCACAGGTGAGTTTTACCTTTTGCAGATTCGTCCCATAGTTGATGCCAAGCAGATGCTCGAGGAGGATCTCTCCGCCATATCCGACGATCAGTGTCTGTTGCGTTCTCACAACTCCTTGGGTCATGGCATTAGCGAAGACATCACCGATGTGGTGTATGTAAAGACCGACGATGACTTTACAGCCTCCAACAATCCCGCCATTGCCAGCGAGATAGAGAGCATCAACAGCCGTTTCCTGGCCGAGGGCAGAAACTATGTGCTTATAGGTCCAGGTCGCTGGGGCTCATCAGACTACTGGTTGGGTATACCTGTGAAATGGCCGCATATCAGTGCTGCCCGTCTTATAGTGGAGGAGGGCTTGCGCAACTATAGGGTAGACCCTTCGCAAGGTACCCATTTCTTTCAGAATCTCACATCCTTCGGTGTAGGATATTTCACCATTAACACATACACTGGCGACGGAGTACTCAACCGTCAGGTGCTCGATGCGCTGCCAGCAGTAGCCGAGACCACATGGGTGCGCCATGTGCGTTTCACACAGCCCCTTCGCATCATGATGGATGGCAAGAAACAAGAAGGTGTGGTGCTGTTGCCTGCGGAAACGAAGTAGAATGGTAGTCTCAGTCAGTGGCTGCCGTCAGGTGACGGTAGTCATTGACTACAATAAGTAGAAACATCTCTGGTGTCATCCGGTGCTGGCATCCTAGCATCTGCTGTACCTTGTTGCCGAGCAGTGTCAGTTGCCTGTTGCGCCGTGTGTCGGTGCTGTAGAGTGTGCGGTGTATCACCTCAACCTGTTTCCACGACAGCATAGCGGCTTGTGGAAACGTAGGTCTGTAGTCGGGTCTCAGGTAGTCGTATTCCTTCAGAGGCATGTGCAGACTGTGGAAGTTGTGTTTGCATACCACGGTGGTGCCGGCTGCCAGGTCGCCCAGGCGCTGTGAGTTTTTTGTAAAGATAATACTTATTATGCCTATGCATCCCATGAGTGGTCCGTCGGCTATGAGCAGCAGCCAGCGCAGCAGCAGCTGTGTCGCGCTTGGCGGAGAGCCGTCGATGCTCATCACCCTGATGCTCATGGCCATTTTGCCCAGCGACTGGCCGTGCAAGAAATGCTCGCACAGAAGAGGGTAGGCCAGCGCAGGCAGTAAAAGGATGATGCCCATGGCGACAGCCAGGACAGGCGAGCCGGTCTGGTACGTCAATGCAATGAGGACATAGGCGAAAAAAGCATATACAGCCATCACAGCCAAGTCTATTATCCATGCTGTGATACGCGAGAGCAGCGTAGCCGACTGCTGGCGTATGCATACATACTGACTGGTGGTGAAGCGAGTTTCCGACATATTAGTTCCTTTTTCCTCTAAACAGTTGCAAATGTATCAAAAGAATGTTATTTTTGCAAATGATAGGAATTCTTTTTTGCTACCCATGAGAGAAGATGCGTTTATAAGCAAGAACATGGCACGCTGGCGCCGCATAGAAATGCAGGTGGCGAGTGCGAGTTTTGCCAGTACAGACGAGATGGTAGAGATATATACCGACATCTCCTCCGATCTGGCATACGCTCAGACCCATTTCCCGCAGTCTGCCGTTTGGCGTTTTCTCAATAATCTCACATTGGAACTGCATGGTGTGATGTATCGCAAGCGGCATCCCCGCTGGCACCGTCTGCTTACCTATTGGACCCATGATGTGCCATTGGCTGTGTACGACGGACGGCGAGAATTGCGCCTGTCACTGGTGGTCTTTGCCGTAGGTCTGCTCTTCGGAATGCTTTCGGCCTTGGGCGGCGAGGAGTATATGCGTATACTCTTAGGAGACGCGTATATGGACCAGACACTCCACAACATATCTACTGGTCAACCCATGGCAATATACGACGGTGGACCTGCCACTACTATGTTCTTACATATCACCGTGAACAATGTGTGGGTGGCCTTCCTCTGTTTCGCTATGGGCATATTCACCAGTTTCGCTACAGGTTATCTCATTCTGCACAATGCCATGATAGTAGGTGCCTTCATCACCTTCTTTGCCCAGCGCGGGTTGCTCTTTACGGCCCTGCCCACCATCATGTTGCATGGCACACTGGAGTTGTCGGCCATCATCATAGCCGGTGGTGCCGGCATGGCATTGGGCAATGGCTGGCTCTTTCCTGGCACATATACCCGGGTGGAATCGTTCGTGCGTGCTGCGCGACGGGCCGTGCAGATAGTCGTCAGCACAGTCCCCATCTTCATTGTGGCAGGTTTCATAGAGGGTTTCTTCACCCGCTATACCGATGTAGGAGACCTGCCCAGGCTCTTCGTCATATTCCTGTCACTGGCATTCATAGTGTTCTACTACATACTGCTGCCCATAAACCGCCATCGCCATGCCACCTAAGATAGACAAGATATCACTGTATGAAGGTCGCCGTTTAGGTGCCACAATCAATGTGGTGTTCGACTTCCTTCGCGAGAGTCGGAGTCCGTGGTTGCGCTTCGTGCTGTTGCCTCTGCTCCTGATGTCGGCCGTTCAGGCTTCGGTGGGCGGCATACGACTGGAAGATTCATCCATGGCAGAGATGTTGATAATGGGTTTTGCATGGCCTGTTCCCCACCTGTCAGACAGCCTCTATACGATTTGTCTCATTTCTGGCATTTTCCTCACGTCGGTCACCACCGTTTCGCTCGTCTTGGCATATCATCAGCGTCCGCAAGCGGCAGAAGGACTAACGCTGAGAGTGATTTATCCTTACATCACACACACGCTGAAGCGTGTATGGACCGTGATACCGCTATTGACACTCATTGTAGTACTCATATCACAGAGCAGTGATTTTGCCATACTCCTGGCGATAGTGATGCTGGTGCTGCCTATGATGCTTGTGTGTCCGGTGCTAACATTTGAACCCCTGCCAGCCGGCAAGGCGTGGCAGCGAGCACTGGGATGGGGATATTTGTCGTGGGGACAGATACTGATGCTGTGGGCAGGCATGACGCTGATATGCTTTTTTCTGCGTTCCATGGCAGCATTGCCCACCTTGCTGGTAGAGTCATTGAAGGATGCACTGCTGCCAAGCAGCCAGATGGCCGACTGGCTCTCTACGTTCATATCGTGGTCAACAGACGTCCTGACCCACCTGGTGTGTTATCTCACCTTCTCTCTGCTTACATTGATGTACACCTTTTACTACGGGGACAAAGCCCAGCGATATCGCAGGTCGCAGGTGGAAGACGAACTGAACATATTTGAAACACTTAGATGAAAGAAATGCATACTACTGACAGTCTGACCCGTAACCAACAACTTCTGAATGAGTTGCAGCAGGACTACGACTACACTCACGGATTGCAGCCCGAGGGGTTTGACTCGTCGGCGGTGGCAGATCAGTTGTCGGGCAATGTGCCCTATATCTCGTCGGACGACGGTTTCCTGCGGTCCGTCACCGACTGGCTGTCCGGCCTGCCCTGGGCAGTATGGGTTGTGCTCATACTCTTAATTGTGGGAGTGTTGGCCTACTATGTGTTGCGTCACTGGTCTGGTGGTGACAGGCGCAGGAAGGTAGTAGCGGTAGGCGAGGTGGATGACATATACGAGACCGATGACTATGAGACAGCCATCACCCGGGCTTGGAACGGCAGTCAATGGAACGAAGTGGTTCGACTGACGTATTTGCGCACCCTGCGCCTGTTGCATGAGGCACACCGCATAGAATGGCAACCATACAAGGCTCCCATGGCATATCTGTCAGAGTGCCCGAGAGAAGAGATGCGCCTGCTCACCAATGCCTTTCTCTATGTGCGATTTGGACATTATGATGCCACAGCCCGACAGTGTGATGAGTGCAGGAAGTGGAGTGATGAGATAACGAAAACTGACCGCCATGAACAAGAGTAGCAGCATAATGGTCATCCCGGCACTGATACTCATTGTATTGCTGTCGGTGTTGGTATTCGGAATGGGCGGAAAGCGGTCATACGATGACAGCAATCTATGGCGTGCCACATACAGCCATGCCGACGACCATCCGTTTGGCATGATGCTCTTCGACAGCATCATGGCTGCCAGCCTCCCCAACGGATATGTCTATAGCGATGCTTCCATTTTCGAAATCATAGATGAAGCCGACAGTGACGGTTCGGTGTCGCTACTCTTTGTGAACCGCGATGTGCGCTTTGACGAAGATGAGACCAGCATGCTATTAGATTATGCCAGTCGTGGCAACAAGGTGCTTCTGGTGTGCGACGAGATGATGCACCCCGCTTTTTGCGAAGATGACGGAGCCATGCCCAGTGAGCTGGCAGACAGGCTTGACTTGCTTATAGAAGAGGCGTCAGTATTCTCCTTTACACGTTTCAAAGACTACCTTGACAGTGGGCAGACCGACACCGTCTGGTGGAACGAAACACCATCCGGACAGTGGCAGATACCATCAGGTTTGATATACAGTGCCGTGCGTAGTTCAGAGAAAGAATATGCGGCTGCCGCCGCCCTGAGTACCAGTGACCACAGCGTCTTTGATTCCTCCGAGGCGCTCGTTTGTCGGGTGCCGTGGGGCAGGGGAGAGGTGATAGTGATGGCCAACAGTCTGCTATTCACCAACTATGCCGTGCTGACAGACAGCATAGCGCCAATAGTGATGCATGCCATGACCCTCATCTCCGACCGTCCCGTAGTTCGCTTCCGTCAGGATCCGGCTGTGGAGGATGAGAACAGGTCTGGCGCGTCGCCCCTGGCCTTCTTACTCAGCAACCGGCCGCTTCAGGTGGCGCTGTACATAGCATTGGCACTCCTGTTGCTCTTCGCCTGTTTCAGTGCGCGCCGTCGCCAGCGCGTAATACCAG
>OMSQ01000093.1 GCA_900313805.1 uncultured Prevotella sp.
CCATAATGCCTCCTGTGCCGAGGCGGTGACTATGACCATCAGGGTCAGCAGCCACAAGAATAATCTTTTGCGTATCATGCGTTGTTTGGGTTAATTATTTAGGTACGACATTGATGTTTTTGATCAATAAAGATTGCTAACTACATGGGCCTAACCATAGATTCAATAAACTGTATCTCATCTTCTGTCAGTCCGTATTTCTGATATAATTCCGTGTCAGTCCAAGATTTACTAAAGTCTTGGATTGGTACAAGTCGGTATGAATCGCTTTTTGTGTTCTGTGTGTTTTGAACAATAGAAACCATAAATCTGGCAAACTTACTGTGCAAATATTTTACGGCGTTTTCGCTTTCGGCTTGGTTGTCAAATGGACCTATTACCATGTATGTGCCATTACAGCATTCTCCTGGTTTTGAAACAAATGGTCTGCCTGTAATTCTATGTGGTAGGGTCCCTCCCTCACCAGCAATCGGCGTCATTACTTTCCATTTGTCAATGTAACTTTGTCTCAATGAAATATCGTCACGTTTAATGTAACCAATATTTCTGAACTTGCTAAATATTATTACACTGTCTTTAAATGGTGTTTTCGTTCCTACCACTTTTGAATTAAAACCGAATGGATTTTGAGAAGAGACGATTTCTGACAGAGGTCTGAAATCTTGTCTCGTCACTTTTTTTATAATGCTCAAACTTTGTGGGTATCTTACAAATGCGTCCAAGCCTTTTGTCCTTAGAAATCTCCTTGATTTATAGCACTTGTTGGCGTGGTGTGTCTCTATGTCGCATTCCGAATTATAACATTTGTCTGATAAATAGTAGCACAATCCACCCTTAATTTCAACTGACGTGAAACACTCAGCAGCATTACAATAATCTACAAGTTTTGCAATGTTTTTATCATCAAGCATTCTTTGGGTAAAACCGCCTTGTAGAATAGATGGCGTATACCATCTCGCTGGAATGATAAGACTGGAATAACGCTTTGTCGCGTTTTTGGAAGCGTCGACATACATGTGATATATAGGCAAGTTTCTATTGTTGTTGTCGCCCATTTCCTGATATGGCGGATTACCTATGATGGCATCGAATTTCATATTTTTTAGTTTCTCAATAATAGTTTCTTTGTTATTTCCGATAATGTCGTATGCGTTGAATTCTGTTATTATGTTATCGATTGGAATATTTAGAAGTTCAAACACCTTACGTGTGAATTCGTATGATAGATTTGATGTTGGGAGAGCAAAGATGTTTTTACGCCTCTCAGCACCAAGTCGTTTATAAAGTGCACATGCAAATTCTCCTTGCTTGGATGCTATGTCAAGGAAACGGCAGTCTGTGCCAAACAAATTCACCGGCAGTAATGCAACTACTTCGTCTGCAATATTAGATGGAGTGACGATTTCAGAGACTGATAGCCGACCGAATTTCTTCAGTGCACGTTCCACTCTTTCTACGGGGCTGAATGTTGTATCATGGAGCAGGTCGTTGATGTTGCTTATCTTGTAGTCTAATTCGCTTAGTACAAATGGGTTTATATGCCTGTGTAGATAGCTGAGCTTCTGAAAGTTTAGACCTACGTTTCGTGCTATGCGTTTATTGCTTTCACTTTGTTTTATAGCCTCCTTTATTTGTTGCAAAGATTTTACGTTGTCGTCAGTTAGCAATGCGAAAAAAAGTATTCTTGCAAAGAATGCAGCTAGGCGTTTGTCACGTTTCTCGTCGTCAACGGTAGCATTGTTTTTTCCCTGCAACTGAGTTCCTTTACCAGTATCTATGTTTCCTGTATCCACATTGTCAGCAGGCTCCTCATCTGGTTCCTCGTATTTGTCGCCTTCGCCCTCGTGTGGTTTCAAGTTCAGTCCCTTCTTGCTGTCAATGGGTGCAAAATCTTTTATCATGTCCCACAGATATTCGTCACTTAGCATTTCTTGGTCTGTTGGCACAGTGGTAGCCTCATCCATCACAGTTTTATCTGCGGAGTATTCTCGCACGGCATTCATTATGTCAACAGGTGTCACTTGATGGATTATACCCTTGTTTAGCACGATGATTGGTGATATTTCCATCTCTCGTTTAAGCCTTTTCTCCAGCTCGTCGTTTCCTCGCTCGTTGGTGTTGACATTGTATATCTTTGACTTCTGTTCTTGCATGAAAAACATCCTGTCTGGGGCGAAATCCACTAACAATGTCTGTGGCTTCATGTCATACTTTATCGTTTCGCCGGTCTCGGCCTTGTATGTGGTGACGTATTGGTTTTGCAGACGAAAGATGGCTTGATCGTATTCCTGAGGTGAGGATACATCTTTCAGAAAAAGCATGGTGTCCCACTCAGGTACGGTACTGCCAGTCAACATTCTGTTCACGGTGAGAGAGATAGACTTTTGTCCCAGTTTTTCAATGCTCTTTATCTTGGCCTTGATAGCCTCGTTTGAGGTATAATGACTCTCCAATCCAGCTATGTTAATTATTTCGTAATCGCACAGATTACGAAATACATCCTTTTGCTCATGCAGTAACTCCTCCATAGCATCACATGATGCGCAGAACGGCAGAACCATGACGATATGTCGGCACATCTTGCCTTCCTTTAATTTGCTATAGTCGAGAAATCCAAGTACATTGTCGTCTGCCTTACTGCCATCAATTGCATAAAGAAGGTCGATTACCTCTTTATCATGCAAGAAATGCTTGTGTTTTTTATTTCTACTAGTGTCTTTGGAAATGGATACGGGGCGGAACAGCTCATTAAGCTGTGATGATTTTCCTTCTTTCTTCAATCGTTCGATCAGACGTTGTGCCGATTCGTTAGGATTAAAAGCAAAGCGTATCATCTGCGGAAAACCGTAATATGGGTTGTCCCACTCTTTGTAATTATCGTTATTGATATTATCTTTGTCCCACTTCTCCTTGTCGTCAATGATGTCAGTGAATTGATAGAAAGCAATTATGTCTTCAGACTTAAATTCACTTCCCATAAGTATGCGGTAGGGCGTGCCAGATAGGTGTAGCGTGATGTCTACGTTGAGTGACTTCATTAGGGAAAGGGCTTCTTCCAGGTCATCGAAAGAACATTCTCCAGAAGCGTTGAACTCCCTCTTAATTTGAGTATCATTCAGTTTGTTGGCATTTCGCAACACTTTTCCATATTCCTCTGCGCGCGCACCAAAGTGTGTCTCGTCAACAATCAGCAGGTCTATTGTATGGCGGAACAGATCCACGTGCTTTTCCTTTATGTCATCTCCCATTAAGTCCTGCAGTGTGAGAAACAGAGCCACTCGTTTGCCCTTTTCCAGATTGTGGGTTATTGCTTGCGGGTCGTTCATGAGAGAGATACTGTCCAGAAAACTGTAATCTTTGAAACGGACATGACTTTCCACAGTGCGCTTCCATTCCATACGTACATCAGCCTTAGCAGATAGTATCAATACTATCTTTGCTTCCATCGCAGTGGCGCAGCACATGGAAGTAAATGATTTGCCAAACCTCATCACAGCATACATAAGAAGGTTTTTTCTGCCTGCTTTCCTTGCAGCGACAAATCTTTTTATCGTCTCATCCTGATTTGGTCGCGGAGGGTAGTTATCCGTGCGCTCAAAATGCAACTCTTCTGGTAACCGCTCTTCTGAAAAGTATTGGTATTGACGAGTGCCGTCAACTTTTCCCGCATAATGTTCTATGTCGTCTATGGCCAGATTTACATCCTCTGGCGTGGCATCCTCGAAAAATTCACGCGAGTAATAGGGTAGTCCCTCTATATCGGTCGGCAAAAGCCGATGGAGTCCGCGTATGGTCTCTAAGTAATAGTGAACAGCAAAGTCACGAAAATATTTGCCTTCGGCAGTCATTGCTTTCCATTCCCATTCCTTGTCATGCCTGAGGTCAGGAAATCTGTCTCGCCACTCCCCTATACGCACGCTTACAGGACGGTAAGTGTCGCCTACTTTCAGATAGTTGGGCACGGTATTCGTAGAGAAAGCATAGATATGAGGGTCTATGCGCCCTACAATCAGCCGATTGAGTAATGTAGTATCAATTGCAGTCATTTGTCTTTCAGTAATGTGTGAAACTCCACTATTTCTATCGGCTTTTCGTCCGTTGACCACTTGTCTTTCTGCCAGTCGGCCACAACTTGCTTTATGCCGTTGTGTGTATGGTAGTCCTCATTCTTGCAGCCTGGGCATGGCATGTATTTTACTCTTGGCTCGTCAAAAAGCGACAGAGGCTCTTGAACTGCCACTTCCTTGCAGGTCATGGGCAGTACCATCTTAAGACCGTCCATTTGAAAAAGGTTCCAAGAGATTATCTCTGCTGCATGGAGGAGATGCGACCTAGACGGCAATGACGAGTCCAAGCCACATTTCAAAGCAAAGTCATTATGATAGTCGACGAATGTGAGAAGTACAGACTCTCGTGCAAGTAACAGGCTGTCACCCTGCCATTCATATCCGTATGTTCCTTTAAGTGCTGCAAAAGCCCAAAGGAACCAATCGTCCATATTTTTGACATTTTCACCAACAACTCGGAGCTTACGGTCGAGCAGTCCTATACGGTCGTACACTGGAATGGATAAACCTGTTGTAGTGTCGTATCTGCTTGCCAGATATGGTGCTTCGCCACATGTTATTTCAAGACGATTCTCGCATACATAATCTTGCCAATGCTTGCCTTTTTGGGTAGGAAATGGTATCTTCGCAGTATTGGTAGTCCATGATTTTGTTTGATTGTCTTCAGAGTTGAATAGTCCAGACTGTCCAAACCACAAGTCATCCACCAAATTGTTTTGGCAATTGCAAATCCACGAAGGAGTGAACACTTCTGCTTTGTTCTTAGTTCTTGCAGTCCTTTCCTCTTTAGACTTAAGAGCACGGGGACGAATCACTCCGTCATTTTCACCCGAAACCTTGTTTATCGTGATTTCATCGAAAAAATCATACCCCTTGCCTCGGTCTGAATAACTATCTGTAGCCCAATATATATGCTTGTTGGAAGCATGGTCTTCCAACAGTTTTTCTAATACCCCAGGGTATAGCAAGAATAATTGTTTCTCGCTTACATCCACATCCTTAAAAAGCCACCCATCCTTCATAGTGTGCAAAGGTACTGAAAATTGAGCGCAGAAACAAATGTATGCCTCAATTTTTTTATTCCGAGATATAGTACTTTACCTTCGTTTTAGGTACTCTCGTTCGGGCATGAAAATGAAAAACTTCGTCTTCCATTTTGCATTCCACTCACTTAACCGTACCTTTAACTTCGTTTTAGGTACTCACGTTCGGAAAAACTCAAATACATTTGTTTTTTCTCTCACTTAACCGTACCTTTGCAGCCCACAAACCAAAAATATGGAGATGAAAATGAAGAACAGAATATTTGCCACGATGCTGCTGATGGCTGCCATGACAGTACCGGTCTCAGCACAACTCACTGAGGAAGAGCTGGACCGCTATGCTGCCGACACCGTGTACACCGACTTGCAGTCGTATTATGAAGAACAGACGGCGTACAACGACATGCCTGGCTCACAGTGGGCCGTGCAGAAACAGGCTGCACTAGACCGCCTGCTCGAGGACCGCCTGCTCACAACCACCCAACTGGGACTGATGGTGTATGACCTGACCGACCAGCATGTGGTGTATCGCTTCAATGAGCGACAGCGCATGCGCCCGGCATCCACGCAGAAACTCGTGTCTGCCATCACCGCACTCGACATGTTGGGCGGCAACTACAAGGTGCACACCTATCTGCGATATGGAGGCGACATCTCGGGAGGTGTGCTCCGTGGCAACCTTTACTGCATCGGTGGCATGGACCCCACCTTCACCGCCGACGACATGAAGTTGTTTGTGGAGGCTGTGCGTGAGGCCGGCATCACACGAGTAGAGGGTAAGGTGATAGCCGACAAGAGCATGAAGGACGACAAGAAATGGGGTGAAGGCTGGTGCTGGGATGATGACAACCCTGTGCTCTCACCACTGCTCGTCGACCGCAAGGATCAGTTTGCCGAAGTGCTGGTGAAGCAGTTGCGCGACAAAGGCATCACTGTGACGGGAGGTGTGGCTACGGGCAGGGCACCGCAGCGGCTGACCGAGATAGCCGACTTTGTCACTACCCTCGACCAGATACTCAAGCGCATGATGAAAAACAGCGACAATCTATATGCCGAGTCGGTGTTCTACCAGGTGGCGGCTGGCAATGGGCCGCGACCGGTCTCTGCACGTCAGGGTACTGCTGCCGTCAAGCGACTGATACAACGCTTAGGACTGCCTGCCGGCATATACGTGGTGGCAGACGGTTCCGGACTCTCACTTTACGACTATGTCACACCTGAACTCATGGTGCGACTACTGCGCCATGCTTACGACAACAGGGAGATATATGAGCACCTGTGTCCTGTATTGCCTGTGGCGGGTGTCGACGGCACTCTGAAAAACCGCATGCAGGGCACACGTGCCGCTGGTAATGTGCACGCCAAGACCGGCACCGTGACTAGCGTGAGTGCTCTCTCGGGCTACCTCACTGCCTCCAACGGTCACCTCATCTGCTTCTCTATCATCAATCAGGGGGTGATACGTGCGTCAGACGGTCGTGGATTCCAGGACCGTGTGTGTGAAGCTCTCTGCCGCTAATACAGCATCATCAATTCCTCACAGTGCCGTGACATGCTTTCATGCCACGGCATTGTCATAATAGCACGATGATAGCGTTGCAGCATGCTGCGGTCGGCAGCGATGGCTGCCAGCATCTGGCGCAGTCCCTCTTCGCCATGATACACAAACTCTGGTGCATAGCGGCGCACCACTTCCTGGGCACCCACAGTGTCGCTCACCAGAACCGGCGTGCCGTGTGAGAGGGCTTCGAGCACCACCAGGGCAAAGGTCTCTTCCCATAGCGAGGGCACCACAAGCACATCCATCCCGCCATATACCTCGTTCTCGCTGCCATCGGCGAAGATTCCGCGGTTGTGTATGCGCCCGTCGTCTATCTTCATCTTTATCCTGTTGCCCCACACATCCAGTCGCCAAGGGACTTCCATGCTTTTCATGGCATTGCACAGCACGCGGAAACCTTTGTATGGGGCCACGCTGCCCACAAACCCCACACGCAGAATAGCACTGTCAAAGACACGTGCCTGTCGCCTGTCGGTGATGCCGAGGTGCGTGATGGGTATCACCCGACCGGGCAGGGCGCCCAGATGGCGTTCAAACACCCTTCGTGCCACCGCGCTGTTGAAGTGGAAACGGTCTATCTGTTGCCACATAGTGTGGTAGTGTGCCAGCAGACTCTCGTAGTGAGTGGCGTCGCACTGTGACTCATCAGCGTGGGCTGTCGGTTGTTCAAACCACTCGGGCATGCCCAGGTGCAGCCAGTTCTTCATGCGCATGACGATGGGCTGGTTGCATACCCTCAGGCGGAACGTGCTCATGGCCTTTGCGTTACAACTGGCACAGCAAGCGGCGTCCGGCCTCTGGCATGCTTTGCCGTGATAGTCTGTGAAATTGGTGCGCAGGCACAGACCGTAATAGTCGTGTGTGGTATATACTATTCGTATGTGGCGCTGACGGGCCATGGTGAGAAATGCCGATGGCAGTCCCATGAGTGTGTGCAGGTGCAGCACATCGGGCTGCACTCGTTGCAGTATGCGCTCTAGTGCCGACTCATCGATATGCTGTTCGTCGCACAGGGATTGTGGGTCTGACACCCCGTGAAGCAATGGCACGGGTAGCGTGTTTTGCAGTGATATCAGGTGCTTTAGCCAGGGATGATGATGGTGTCGTGTCTTCATGAGGCGCGTGAGTGGTACCACTCCGGCAGGATAGAGCATGCTCACCTCATGACCAGCTTCCTGCTGCGCGTGCATCAGGTCGGTGGCATAGCGTGTGAGTCCACCGCGGCGGTACGGACTCAGTCCGAGTGAGTAGTGCAGTATCTTCATTCCTGAGCAGTCTTGTCTTCCGCCTGTTTCTCAAACCCTGGCCGTACGCTCAGCACCCTTGCCGGCACCCCTCCTATCACTGTCCCGCGTGGGAAGGTGCCGCTCACCACCGCACCGGCGGCCACTATGCAGTCGTCGCCTATGTCGGTGCCGTCGAGCAATGTGGCCTTGGCTCCTATCCAGCAGCGGCAGCCCACTGTCACGCCACCTTTTGAGTAGGTGCCCTGTTCACGTATGGGACGAGTGGGGTCGTCGGTGTTATGGTTCTCGGGGTGTATGCTCACGTAATTGCCAAAGATGGTGTGGTCGCCTATCTTCACCCGTCCTTTTCCGCTTCCGTAATAGCCGTGTGTGCCCAGTCCTACGTAGTTGCCCACAGTCATGCCCATGCCCACATGGTGCAGCGAGCCGGTGAGTTGTATGTGTGTGTAGTGCCCCATCGACACGTGGTGCCCCAGCACTAATCCCTCTCTCGACAGGGCGTCGATATAGCAGCGGCGTCCTACGTCCAGTCCTTTGCCGAAGTGTATGCGGCGGCTGCAGCGTATCACCGCTGTGGGATGTACCATCACGCTCTTCAGTGTGTGCAGGCGCATACGTCCCCATAGCATGCTCCATAGTCGTACCCAGCATGTGTGCAACAGGTAACCAGTGGGCAGGGCAGGATCCATGTTGTAGTCCTCGCCCTTCATCTTGCTTACCATTCGTTCTATAGCTCGTCTCATGTGTATATGCTCATTCTTGTGATTTCAAACCATGCCGCATGTTGAACAGTCTGAAGGCCAGCAGGTCGCGCCAGTAGAGCCACCTGTTGTGCAGACGGCCCACACTGTGGTGATGCGCCCGTATGAGGTATGTCTGGCGTATGGCCTCGCTGCTCATGCTCATGCCTCCGGCGTGCATGCGTGCTATGCGGCGGTCGGTGAAGCGGTAGCGCAGATGCTGCTTGCGCCGCAACAGCAGTTCATAGTCGGCACAGATACCGTAACGAAGGTCGAACGGACCGTATGCTTCCAGCAAACGCTCACGGTGGTGGAGGGATGCCACATGGGCGGCAACCATGCGCTTGCGCATGCGGCGCCATGCCGGAGGTTGACCCAGCACCTTCAGCAGCTTGCCGCTGTCGTCTGCAAACTCGTTGTAGCCACAGATATACTCGCAGGTGGTGCCGGCGGGCAACTGTCGCAGCATCTCCATCCATGTGTCTATGGCTCCTGGCAGCAGTTCGTCGTCGGCACCCATAAACATCACCCATTCACCGCCTGCCATTGCCACACCTTTGTTCCATGCGTCGTACACCCCGCGGTCGGGCTCACTCACCACCTTGTCCACAACGGGAGATTTCATTGCCATCTCTGCCGTGCCGTCGGTGGAGCCACCGTCTACAACCAGCAGTTCCACCCCCTCAGCCTTCTGTGGGGCTATGCTATGCAGACAGCGTGTCAGGGTGTCGGCAGCATTGTATGTGGCTATCACTATGGTTATGAGCATAGGCGATATGGGTTGGGTGCCGAGTGGCACTGAGTGAGTGCAAAAGTATGAATTTTTTTCGCTTTTTCTACCTGTAAAGCAGCAAATCATAAGTTTTTTTCTAATTTTGCACTCTGACAATACATCGGAGTGAGAGTTACAGACGCTACTACATACAAACGTGCGAAGGTGGACCGCTGGATAGGGTTATGGATATTGCTGACCCTGTCAGTGGTGTTGCGCGACCTGCTTCAAGAGGAGAGTGCCAGGTATTCTGTACTGGTTTACACCATGTATGTCACACCCTTCATCTATCTCTTTCGCATGGTGCGAATAGGTGTCACCGAACTGCTGCTCTTTGCCATGCTCATAGTGATGTATCTCGACGCCTCGCTGCTGCACCCCAATTTCTTCCGTCAAAGCACGTTCTTCTATTCGTGCATGTTCGTTTTCACCTTTCTGCTCTATCGCAGCATTGTGATTCGCGGCGCCATCTCCGTGAACGATGTGGCACGTTTCGTTCGATATGTGTTGTATGCTTATTTCGTAGTACTGGTGTTACAGCAGTTTCAGGTGCTCATTGGCGAGCAGCCGTGGAATGCGCCGGTGTATACGGAAAACCGGTGGAAGCTGAATTCGCTGTCTATGGAACCCTCCAACACCATTCTTGTCACCGCAGTGCTCATCTTCACGCATGTCAAACTGCAGGAGATGATGCGTGGAGAGCGAAAGTATCGGCTCTCGCACGTGATACATGCCGACAAATGGGTGTGGATGGCATATCTGTATGTGAACCTCACTTGCGGGTCAATGACTGTGCTCTTCGTGCTGCCTGTACTCGCCTGCTATTTCTTCAATCGCCGCTCTCTGCGCTACTTGCCGGCGGTAGTGATAGTGCTGGTCCTGGCTGTCAACCTGCTGGCACAGGCCAATCCCCAGCTCATGGACCGTTTCACCGACCTGCTCACGGTGCTCTTCAATACCAAAGAGGCAACATCGCAGATGGTGTCGGAGGTGGACCCCAGCAGTGCCGTACGCTTCGTGCCATACATGGAGTTCTTCCGCACTTTCGACATCACCAGCATCAACACATGGTTTGGCCATGGCATAGACCAGCTCGAGGTGCTGTGTACGAACGTGGTGGTGGATGATGTGGAAAGGGCCATCGGTGCCAACAATATCCTCTCGCTCTTCTACGACTACGGACTAATACCGGGCGTGCTCTTCTTCGTGTTCCTTGCCCGTACCATACTGCCACGACTGCTCTCTTTTCAGACCATTTACTATCTATTGGTGTTCACCGTGCTGCCGCTCAACCATTATATCACTTGGCTCATGGTGTGCCTGTTCTTTACTATCAACCATTTCCGAAACAATTATGACAAGACTGCTACTCACACGCCACGGACAGACCGTAGGCAATATACAGCATGTGCTGCAGGGACAACGCCCTGGACAACTGACTGACCTGGGACGCCAACAGGC
>OMSQ01000031.1 GCA_900313805.1 uncultured Prevotella sp.
CGGTCGCCACGCTTCTTCTTGTCGCGAAACGACAGCTCCACCTCACCCTTGGCACCCTGATACTCGCCATTCACGTAAAACAGGTGCTTCTTGATAAAGTCGGCATCCAACTCACTCACGAAATCTTCATACAATAGACGCCTGAGATTGCTGATGTCTGTCAGCATGGTGCTGTCTATAGCAATTATCTCTCCCCTCTCCTGCGACAAAGAAAAACCTTTGTCTGTCTGCTTCAGCCAGCCCTCCGAGAGATAATGATAGAACTTGTCGGCTGCTATGCTCTGTGATATGTACTGGTAGCGCAACGCCCTGTCCACACGCTTGTAAAGGGCTTCCTTTCGTTTCACAAACCGCTGCAGCATCGGACGTATCCACGACGGCTCTTTGTATCTCACCACCACCTCGGCAGTACTGCGGTACTTCGGCTTGAGGGTCATGGTATCGGTGATATGTCGCACCTGCCTGCGCTCGTAATTGAGGTGCGACAGGGTGAGTGTGGTAAAAGGAAAGTGTACCGTGACCCTGCCCTGTTCATCGGTAGTGACGGAATGGAAAGCACCGGCATAACGGGTGAACAGGGAGGCATGGGCTATTGGCTCCCTGCTCTCCTCATCCACCACTACGCAGGTCTGCGACAAGGCTGACAGGCACCACAACAGGCAGATACAGGCCATGATTGTTCTTTCTTTCATCACACTAATCTTTTACTCTGGGCGAAATTACTATAAAAAATGTATTTCTCAGCGCATACTCATTTTTTTTATTTAATTTTGCACGCAAAATTACAGTTACACATGGAAAAGAAACAATACAAGCGAACAACCGTGACATCGGCGCTGCCATACGCCAACGGCGGTGTACACATCGGACACCTGGCAGGAGTGTATGTGCCTGCCGACATATATGTGAGGTACCTCAGACTGAAGAAACAGGACGTGATGTTCATCGGCGGAAGCGATGAGCACGGCGTGCCCATCACCATACGCGCACGCAAGGAGGGCATCACACCGCAGGACGTGGTGGACCGCTACCACAAGATGATAAAAGACAGCTTCAAGGAGTTTGGCATATCCTTCGATGTATATAGCCGCACCACTTCGGACACCCACCATAAGTTCGCCGCCGAGTTCTTCAGAAAGCTCTACGACGAGGGTAAACTCACTGAGGAGACCACACGCCAGTACTACGACGAGGAGGCACACCAGTTCCTCGCCGACCGCTATATCACGGGCGAATGTCCTCACTGCCATAACCCACACGCCTACGGTGACCAGTGTGAGAAATGCGGACGCGACTTGGCTCCTACCGAACTCATAAACCCAACCTCCACCATCAGCGGCAGCATACCCGTGATGAAAGACACGAAGAACTGGTACCTGCCACTCAACGAATATCAGGAATGGCTGAGACAGTGGATACTGGAGGAACATAAGGAATGGCGACCCAATGTGTACGGACAGTGCAAGTCGTGGCTCGACATGGACCTGCAGCCGCGTGCCATGACACGCGACCTGGACTGGGGCATACCCGTACCCGTGGAGGGTGCCGAGGGCAAGGTGCTGTACGTGTGGTTCGACGCTCCCATAGGATACGTGTCGAACACCAAGGAACTGTGCGAGAGCAACCCCGAGCGCTGGGGCACATGGCAGCAGTGGTGGCAGGATGAGGATACCCGACTGGTGCACTTCATCGGAAAAGACAATATCGTGTTCCACTGCATCATCTTCCCCGTGATGATGAAGGCACACGGCGGCTATATCATGCCCGACAATGTGCCTGCCAATGAGTTCCTCAACCTGGAGGACGAAAAGATTTCCACATCGCGCAACTGGGCTGTGTGGCTCCATGAGTATCTGGTAGACTTGCCTGGCAAGCAGGATGTGCTGCGCTATGTGCTCACTGCCAATGCTCCTGAGACCAAGGACAACAACTTCACCTGGCGCGACTTCCAGGACCGCAACAACAACGAGCTGGTGGCCGTCTACGGCAACTTCGTGAACAGGGCCCTCACGCTGACAAAGAAATACTGGAACGGCGTGGTGCCACAGCGCGGTGAACTGACCGACGTGGACCGCCAGGCCCTCAGCGAACTCAAGGAGGTGAAGGGCAAGATAGAAAACCTGCTCGACCACTTCAAGTTCCGCGAGGCTCAGTTCGAGGCCATGAACCTGGCTCGCATAGGCAACAAGTACATCACCGACTGCGAACCGTGGAAGGTGTGGAAGACCGACCCTGCTCGCTGCGAGACGATACTCAATGTCTGTCTGCAACTGACAGCCAACCTCGCCATCGCCTTCGAGCCCTTCCTGCCCTTCTCCTCAGAACGCCTCTGCCAGATGCTGGGCGTGGAGCACTTCGACTGGGAGCAACTGGGTGATGCTGACTTGCTCGAAGCCGGACACCAGCTGGGCGAACCATCCCTGCTCTTTGAGAAGATAGCCGATGAAGTGATAGAGAAGCAACTCGAAAAGCTGGCTGCCACGAAGAAAGCCAACGAGGCCGCTGCCTACAAGGCTGCTCCCATCAAGGAGACGGTGTCGATTGAGGATTTCGAGAAACTGGATATCCGCGTGGGACTGGTGAAAGACTGCCAGAGGGTGAAGAAATCAAAGAAACTGCTGCAGTTCACCATCGACGACGGCAGCGGCACCGACCGCACCATCTGCTCCGGCATAGCAGCATTCTATGAAGAGCCTGAGCAACTCATCGGCCGTCGCATACTCTTCGTGGCCAACTTCGCACCGCGAAAGATGATGGGAATAGAGAGTCAGGGCATGATTCTCTCGGCTGTAGACTTTGACGACACGCTGAGTGTGGTCACCACTACAAAAGACGTGAAACCCGGCAGCCAGGTAGGCTGACCGGGTTTCACCCGTTATTTCTTTTTCTTCATTTTATTACTCTTCACCGCCGCCACTGTATCCGCTGCCGTCGGTCTCTTCGCCCTCACCTTCGCGACGCTCACCCGGCTTGCGCTTGGCTTTCATGTTGCCGAAGTTCCATGTCAGGGTCAGATTGAATGCCCTGCCACGGCGCTTGTTCTTCTGGAAGCGGGTGAAGGTGTCGTCGCTGGTATATGTCTCCCACTTGCGGCTGTTGAGCAGGTCGCGGCAGTTGAGCGACACGGTAAACATCTTGTCGAAGAAATTCTTCTTCACACCCAACTCCATACCATAACTGGCCTTGCGGTATCCCTGAGTGATGACCTGGCGGGCACGATAGTTGCCCGACAACTGCACGGTGATATCGTAGGGCAGTATAAGTGATGCCTGCATGCGGGCGTTCCACGTGAAGTTATGGTTCTCGTCACCCGTCACCGTCTGTCCGTCGATGTCATAGCTGAAGCCATTCAACTTATAGTAATAGGCATTGGCGGTGGTAGTGAGGTCGAGCATGCGGAAGAGTTTGTTTTTCACCACTAGTTCCAGACCCGTGCTCAGACTCTTTGCCACATTGCGGTTGGTCTGATACATTACCCCGTCGGTGCTGCTCTGCCATTTTATGCGCTGTATCACGTCGGTGGTGGGACGATAGTATGCACTCACCAGCACGGAGTGCTGCTGCCAGGTCTTCAGATAGTTGAGCGAGAAGGAGTTGGAGTATTCGGGGGTAAGCTCCGGGTTACCATACTCCACCATCGAGGCATCGCGTGTGTTTCTGAAAGAGTTAAGCTCCCCACCCCACGGCCTGCGCAGGCGGCGGGTGTAGTTCAACTGCAACTGGTCGCTCTCGGTTATCTGATATGAGAGGAAGACACTGGGGAAGAGTTGGAAATAGTCTTTCTTAAACGGCGACTGGCGTAGCGAAGGGTCGTGCTCCTGTTCCCACGAGTAGCTCTCTGTGTTCACCCGCCAGTACTCACCGCGCAGACCGGCCATCACGCCCAACTTACCGAATTTCATGGTGCTGGTGGCATAGAGTGCATGTACGTCCAGATCGTAGATGAAGCGGTTGAAGAAGTCGCGGTCTTCCTCCTGCCCCGTTCCATCCCAGTTGTCGGCAGTCCATGACTCCTGCGGCGTGTTCTCGTGCGAGAAGCGTCCGTTGTACCCAGCCTGCAGAGTCACCTTGTCGCTGATGGGGTTCTCATAGTCCAGTTTCACCTCCCATGAGCGGTTTCTTATGAACATGGGGCGGTACTGGTAACTGTATTCCTTGGGATTAGGCAGGTCGATATATGTCACAGAGTCCTGATAAACATTGTCGTCGTCCGACTTCCAGCGGTTGTACTCCACCACGAAGTCCAGGAAGTGACGATCGGTGAAGTTGTGGCGGTAGTTGAACTCGCCATGTGCCATGCGCATGTCGCCTCCGCTTGTGCTTCTGCGAAACATCTCCCAACTGTCGTGGTCGGCACCCAGCGTGCCGTAGTGGTATGGTGTGGTGTTCACGCTGTTGCGATGTCCAAACATTGCCATGCCACTCACGCTGAAGTCATCGCTCTTTGTGGCATGCCAGGTGACGCCGGCACGTGTGAAGAGGTTGTTACCGCGCTCATCCTGCGAACGGTCATACCACTGATACTGGTTGGTGTTAAGATATTCCTGATAGCTGTAGCCGCCTCCGCCGTTGTTGCTGCGATGACGATATCCCACATTTGCAAAAGCATCCCACTTGCTGCTGTTGTAGTTGATGTTCACGCTGGTGTTGGCACTGCCGCGGGTGTTGCCGCCCACCTGCACCGAACCGTAGTAGCCGGCCTTGCGCTCCTTCTTCAGAATGATATTGATGATACCAGCGCTACCTTCTGCCGAGAACTTTGCCGAGGGGTTGTCTATCACCTCTATGCGGTCTATGCTCTCCGCAGGCAGCTGCTGCAGCACCTGTGCGCGGTTGTCGGTAGTCAGTCCACTGGCACGGCCATTTATCCACACCTCCACACTGGTATTGCCCCTGAGCGATATGTTGCCGTCGTTGTCTACCTCCACAGAGGGAATGTTCTCCAGCACGTCAGAGGCAGCACCGCCGGCATTGGCTATGTCCTGACTCACGTCAAAGGTCTTGCGATCCACCTCCAGTTTCATGGTGGAGCGCTGTCCGCGCACCGTCACCTCCTGCAGCACCTGTGCATCCTCGGAGAGATACAGCACATTGAAGTGCACATGGGGCTTCTGACTGGTGACGCTGAACTGCCTGGTGAGCTCACGATAACCCACGAACGAAACGTTGAGAGTGTACTGACCTTCGGGCAGGTCGGTGAGATGGAAGGAGCCGTTCTCGTCGGTGATGGCACCCTTGAGCAACTTTGTGGCACCCTTCGGGGTGACTGTCACGTTCACATAGCCAAGGGCCTCATCAGTCTTCTTGTCTCTTACCTTTCCCTTAACCTCTCCCTGTGCCAAGGCAGAGGACACTGCCACCATGAGCAGTAAAACAACTGTCAGTAACCTATTCATAGTCTCTTTGACGCAACAGACGTCAAAAGGTTTAATGTCAATTCACAGAAAGCACTCCAAAAGCCCCTGTTGTCATGCCCCTGTATCGTGTCATCTTCTTACCGCCGTCGCCACTCACTATGTTGCCACCTGTGTTCAGGTTGTACTGGCGGTGGCACACAGCACACTCTGCCATGCCGCTGCTGCTCATGGTGAGTTTCTTGCTGCGCACGGGTATCATGTCGGGGTCGAAGCAGTTGGGACACTCGTCGTCGTATGCATAGAAGATGGCAGGCACGTCCATCGAACCAAATCCCACTATTATGCCGTTGTTATATCCCAGCATTAAGCTGCGGCGCTGGTCGAGTGCATTGAGCACACTCTGACTGCTGCCACCCATATTACTTGAGAAGTCGTAGTACACGGCACCGCCTTTCATAATCTGCCTCACCCTGCAGAAGGTGCCTGGAGCCATGTTGTTCATGGCCGAAGCCAGTGTGGCATCTTGATGCACGCTATTGTCTATCACCACATAGCACTGGCCTATGGTGTATTCATTCTCAGCGCCATCGCAGGCACATAGCAGGGCCAGGAGCGCCATAATAAGAACCTTCTTCATCTCACCCAATGAGTTGCTTCTCTGCCGCTGCTACCTTGTCGAAATGGAAAGACTCCATGACATCGGCCATCAACTGACGTATATCATCATTACAGAGGTTGCCTATGCTGCCCTCGTGGGTGTGGTGTATGTCGTGCGAGGCACGGAAGGTGCCGGCCTCTATGTCCAGTCCCACCTTCTTGTAGGCATCGCGGAAGGGCATGCCGGCAGCTGCCAGGCGGTTCACCTCCTCCACGGAGAACATGGCATCGTAGCGACTGTCGTCGAGAATGTGCTCGTTCACCTCCATGCGCTCTATGATATAGCGCGTCATGGCCAGGCAGTCTTTGAGTTCGTCAAAGGCGGGCAGGAAGACCTCCTTTATTATCTGCAGGTCGCGGAAGTAGCCGCTGGGCAGGTTGTTCATTATCAGCATCACCTGCTGTGGCAGTGACTGTATCTTGTTGCTCTTTGCGCGGATGAGTTCAAAGACATCGGGGTTTTTCTTGTGCGGCATGATGCTGCTGCCCGTTGTGCACTCCTTTGGCAGCCGCACGAACTGGAAGTTCTGGCTGTTGAACAGGCAGGCGTCGTATGCCAGTTTCGCCATGGTGCCGGCGATGGTAGCGAGGGCGAAGGCCACGTTGCGCTCCATCTTTCCCCGGCACATCTGCGCATACACCACATTGTAGTCCATGCTGTCGAAACCCAGCAGGCGGGTGGTCATGGTCCTGTTCAAAGGGAAGGAACTGCCATAGCCGGCGGCGCTGCCCAGCGGGTTGCGGTTGGTGATGCGCCAGGCGGCTTGCAGGTAGTACATGTCATCGACCAGACTCTCTGCGTAGGCGCCGAACCACAGTCCGAACGACGAGGGCATGGCCACCTGCAGATGGGTATAGCCGGGCATGAGCACATTGCGGTAACGCTGGCTGGCAGCCGTCAGTGAGTCGAACAGTTCACGGGTGAGCAGGGCCACCTCACTTATCTCATGACGGGTATAGAGTTTCAGGTCTACCAGCACCTGGTCGTTACGCGAGCGCCCGCTGTGTATTTTCTTTCCCACATCGCCCAGACGGCGGGTGAGCATCAGTTCCACCTGCGAGTGCACATCCTCCACACCCTCTTCTATCTCGAAGCAGCCTTCCACAGCATCCTTGTATATGGAGCGCAACTCACCGAGCAGCACCTGCAATTCATCGGCACTGAGCAGTCCGATGCTTTTGAGCATAGTGATATGGGCCATGCTGCCCAACACGTCGTAGGGAGCCAGATACATGTCCATCTCTCGGTCCCTGCCCACGGTAAACCGCTCTATCTCCTGGTTTACCTCAAAGTTCTTTTCCCACAGTTTGCTTGCCATCGTCTTCTATTCTTCGTCTTTTTTCTCCACTGGCTCATACTTCACGCTGGCCAGCACGTCGGCCATCTTCTCTATGGCATCGGTAAGCGGCTTCTTCACCATGCC
>OMSQ01000194.1 GCA_900313805.1 uncultured Prevotella sp.
AAAGCAATTATAAAAACTGCGAAGAAATAACGTATTTTAATTCGGTAAGGATTTTATAGAGAAAAAAAGCTAAAACGAATAGGAACAAGGCAATTTTGTTCCTTAAAGAATCCTCGGTGCGGGGAACGAGGTGGTCGATGGGCTATCCGGCTTCTATCTATGGCTAGGGACGCAGTCCCAATATGACACACAAGGTGAACAAGAGGAAAATGATGAATCTCACCCAATTACTAATGCCCTGAATCTTTTTTGCTTTTACGTAATCCATTTTTTCCTATAAATTAGTTGTCAATGCAAAAGTAAGCAGAGCTTGTTACAAAACCATTTCAACAATATGATGTAGAGGTTACAATGGTGGGTGTAACAGGATTGTAACATCAGTGTAGTGGAAGCGTAACATAATTGAAATACTTTTGCAAGGTCTTTTTAAGGTATTTATAGAAAAAACTAAATGGAACTAGTTATCAACATTTTTTCTCTAGTTGGTTCACTGGCACTGTTTCTCTTCGGAATGAAGACGATGTCGGAGGGCCTCGAGAAGTTTGCGGGCGACCGTCTGCGCGGCATATTGGCGGCTATGACCAAGAACCGTGTGATGGGTGTATTTACAGGTATCCTCATCACAGCACTCATCCAGTCGTCGAGTGCCACCACGGTGATGGTGGTGAGTTTCGTTAATGCCGGGCTGATGACCCTCGCCCAATCTATCGGAGTCATCATGGGTGCCAACATCGGCACAACGGTGACGGCATGGATTATCTCTGCCGTAGGCTTCAAAGTGAATATTGCCGCCTTTGCTATCCCTATGCTTGCTATTGGTATGCCATTAATTTTCAGCGGCAAAGGTAATCGTAAAAGTATCGGTGAATTTATTTTCGGTTTCTCCTTCTTATTTATGGGGTTGTCATTCCTTCAGGAAGCAGCCACGGCAATGAATATCGGTGACATAGTGGCTGGTATGTTGGCACATGTACCTCAGGATTCATTTATCACCATCATTCTCTTTGTGATTGTCGGTGCCCTAGTTACGATGATTGTGCAAGCGTCAGCCGCCACGATGGCCATCACTTTGATGCTCTTTGGCATGAATATCCCCGGTTTCGGTTTTGAACAGGCAGCAGCGCTAGCTATGGGTCAGAATATTGGCACCACAATTACAGCCTTCATGGCCTCGCTCACCGCCAACACGCAGGCACGTCGTGCCGCTTTGGCCCATATGTTTTTCAATGTGTTTGGAGTTGTAGCGTTTCTTATTGTGTTCTATCCAGCCTGCCATGCTGTCAGTTGGTTTGTCGATAGCGTGATGGGCGGCGGCAACGACCTCTTCAAACTGTCGGCCTTCCACACCGCCTTTAACATCATCAACACGTTGCTGCTCATCGGCTTTGTGAAGCAGATTGAGATGCTGGTATGCCGCATCCTTCCCACGAAGGAACAAGATGAGGACCACCGCCTGAAGTTTATCTCCGGCGGTCTGCTCTCTACTGCCGAGCTGAGCATCATGGAAGCCCAAAAGGAAATTCAGCACTTTGCCGAGCGCTGCAAAAGAATGTTTGGTTTCGTTACCGACCAGATGCAGACACAGGACGAGGTGGAGTTCAATAAGATATTCTCACGCATCGGGAAGTATGAGAATATCACCGACTCGATGGAAATGGAGATTGCCTCCTACCTAAACAAGGTGAGCGAAGGTCGTCTTTCTGATGCTTCGAAGGCACAGATACAAAAGATGTTACGGCAGATATCGGAGTTGGAGAGCATTGGAGACTCGGTGTATAACCTCGGTCGCACGTTGAACCGTCACCGTCAGCACTGCCAAGATGCGTTTACCCCAGAGCAGACGCAACACATGCAAACAATGCTGGGTCTCGTGGAGGGCTCACTGGCCGAGATGTTGAAGCGCATATCACAGCCCAGGAACAACATCACTACTTCTATCAATATAGAACATGAAATCAACAACTACCGCACGCAGCTGAAAAACCAAAACCTACACGATGTGAACTCGGGACGCTACAGTTATCAGCTCGGAGTATTCTATGTTGATTTTATTTCTGAATGTGAGAGACTCGCCGACTATGTGATGAACGTGGTACAAGCCGGAAAGAGATTGAACAATGATTTTGATGATAAGTCTTATAATGGGCAGGGTTAGAATCGGGCGAGGGAAAACCTAATGGTCAAGCCTCCGCTTGGAGTGAGTTCTGCTATCGCTGTTCCACCGTGAGCAGCAACAGCATTTTTAACGATGGCCAAACCAAGGCCAGTGCCTCCGAGTTTACGTGAACGACCTTTATCGACACGGTAGAAGCGTTCAAAAAGGTGTTCCAAATGCTGCTGACCAACTCCCTGTCCATTGTCGCTTACTACGAACTCATAAAAATGACGTCCTTCTGTTTCCACCTCGGTACATTCAATCTTCAGGCATGATGCGCCAGTGGCATAGGCAATGACATTGTCGACGAGATTTCGGAATATACTGTAGATGAGACTGGCATCGCCCTGTACCTCGACATGCTGGGGAACTTGGAGCGATGGGGCGATACCCTTGGCTTGGAGTTGCAGGGCGGTATCGTCGAGTACACTCTGAATGACTTGTAGCACATTCACCTGATGGTAGTCCTCTCTGGACTTTATACCATCCATCTCATCGAGTTTGGTAAGAGCACTCATATCGAGCAGCAGTTTGTTCATACGCTCGCTCTGAGCATAACAACGTTCAAGGAAATGGTTTTTCTTCTCCTCGGACATACCAGGATTGTCAATAATGCTTTCCAAATAGCCGTGAATACTGGCGGCAGGTGTTTTCAGTTCATGTGCGGCATTCTGGGTAAGCTGACGTTTGATGCGGACCTTGTCTTCTTCAGAATGACGAAGTTTCCAATAGAGCATGATAATGGTGTGGCTGATGTCGCCTAACTCATCATCAGGAAGACGTCGCTCCAGTTCGTGGTCGAGTTCCTCGCCCTCTTCGGCTTTGACAGCAAATTCTCTCAAATAGCCGATATGTCGACTGATGCGATGGGTAACCAGATAGAGAACGATGCCCAATAGTACTGTTAGCGCTATAGCAAAGTAGATATGCGTATTATCAGCCTGAAGCGAACGTGTCAACTCGGCGGAATAGGGCACAGCAGCGCGCACGATGACATTTCCGAAGCGCGTGGCAGAATAGAAGTAGGTCTCATGGGTGGATTGGGAAATACGTTTGATGTCATAACCATTACCATCATGCAATGCCTGTTGGATTTCCTTTCGTAGCAAATGGTTGCCCAGTGAATCCACATTGGCATCATAGCTGTCGAGGATAACACGTCCTTCCTTATCAATAATCGACACACGAAGTCCCTCCACGTTATGCCGATTTACATAATCATGAAATAAACGACTGTTGGCAAGGCTATCATCACCAAGCGTCTGTACCATTTCATAATTGTACATCTGCAGGCGCGAGTGAAGGATATCAATCTTATACTCTTTCTCACGCTGATACTGATACACGCTGAAGCAGACAGCAAAAAGCAGAAACACGCCACCGATACTGAGCAACAGGTTTCGCTGGAAGGATTTACTTTTCATCTCATGCGTAAAATTCTCACACTCAGCAGCGTTCCGTTCTCTCTTCATATCATTTTTCAAAGCAATAGCCATAACCTACGCGTGTTTTAATCTGTTTACCATAACGACCTATTTTCTTTCTGAGGCGCGTAATGTTCACATCCACCGTACGGTCAAGTACAAGCACATCCTTAGGCCAACAATATTTCAACAAATCCTCACGAGAAAAGACCTTGTCTGGATGCTGGAGAAAGAACGACAGTAATTCAAACTCCAGCTTAGTACACACCAATTCTTGACCATCGATTGTAACGGTCTTGGCATTCATGTCGAGAGCTATGCCCTCATAGCAAATCTTACTATTGACAGAAACTGTTAAGGGCGCACTTTGCTGTGCAAATGAGTATGATGCCCGCCTTAGCACCGCCTTGACTCTGGCCTTCACCTCTTTCATGCTTAGCGGCTTAGCAATATAATCGTCGGCACCAATATTAAGTCCCTTAACCGTATTATCTTCACTGTCAAGAGCCGTAATGAAAATAATAGGTATCATTGCGGTAGCGGGATTATCTTTTATCATTCGTGCCATTTGAAATCCAGACATCTCACCCATCATTACATCCAACAGAATCAGCCCGAATTCCCGTAAAGGAAATTCGAGCGCCTCCTCTGCCGAATTGGCGGTCACTACTTCATAGCCTTCTGTTTCAAGGTTGTATTGAAGTATTTCACAGATATCCAA
>OMSQ01000087.1 GCA_900313805.1 uncultured Prevotella sp.
CATCTGACTTTTGTGGGAAATAATAGAGAGACGTTATGTCTATTCTTGTAACTTGGAACGTGAGAAATTTCAAAGCAACACAAGATGGCATAGTGGAGCTCTCCATGCGTAAGCGTGGGGCTGGCATCGCTATATCTTTGTTGCACGGGTTTTCTCACGACCTCAAGTTAGAGATGTAGGACGTATCAGTTCCACGTCTTTTCTGTTTATATACATAGTAAATAGTTGCAAATACGGTGCGCATAGGGACTGGCCGCCACAAAAACAAACTTGAAAGATGATAAAACTTAACCACTTTTTTCGCATTTTCATGCTGGTCGTGCTGTTCCTGACCGCTGCACAGGTCAGAGCCGCCCAAGGCTATGCTGTTCTGTCAGACGATGGAACTACTCTCACATTCTACTATGGTACGCCTTCTGGCACGTATTTCAATACCGATAACACGGGAACGAACTACCCAGGTTGGTACTCTAATAGAGCCACTATAACGTCTGTAGTGTTTGACAGCTCTTTTGCCAATGCGCGTCCTCGCAGTTGCTGCGCATGGTTCTACGAGTTCACTGAGCTGAATTCCATATCAGGAATTGAATATCTGAACACAAGCAGTGTTACCAACATGAGTTACATGTTTTATTATTGCTATAGTCTAAGAAGTCTTGATGTGAGCAACTTCAGCACAAGCAATGTCACCGACATGAGTTACATGTTTTATCATTGTTGGCATGTAGAAAATCTTGATGTGAGTGGCTTTGACACGAAAAATGTTACCAACATGCGTTACATGTTTGCGGAAATGCGCTACTTAGAAAGTCTTGACGTAAGTGGCTTCGATACGAGAAATGTCACTAACATGGCGGGAATGTTCGTTTGGTGCCAAAATCCGGCAGTCATAGATGTAAGCCACTTTAATACAAGTAAGGTTACAAATATGAGTGGTATGTTCTGGGGCTGCACCAGTGTACAAAGTCTTGATGTGAGTGGCTTCGATACGAAAAATGTCACCACCATGGAGGGAATGTTCAGTTATTGCCAACATGTTCCGAGCCTTGACGTTAGCCACTTTAATACGAGTAAAGTAACTAGCATGCAGAGAATGTTTATAGAATGCTGGAATTTAACGAGTCTTGATGTGAGTCGGTTCGATACAAGAAACGTTACTAGTATGTGTGAAATGTTCATGCATTGTTCTAGTTTGTTGAGCCTTGATTTGAGTACTTTTAACACAAGTAATGTCACCGATATGACCGGGATGTTCAGTACATGCTACCGTATGACAAAAATAGATATTAGTAGCTTTAACACACCCAAACTTGAAAGAACTCGTGAGATGTTCTACGACTGTCGAGTTTTGACAAGCATCACCTTCCCTAAGAACTTTAACATGGGACTTGTAACCAGATGGAAAGACGACATGTTTTGGCACTGCTACAAACTTCGCTACATTGACTTCTATGCCAGCGATGACACAGATGCTATAACAGATGTAAATCTCTCTTCAGGCGTATTCAACGGTACACCTGTTACCACAGTCATATTCCTGCCGCATGGAAGTAGTGACGTGACTGACGTTACAAACGTGGTCTACTCCTACGGTGGCGACCAGACTGACCTGCGCTGTCCTACATATTATTCTGAGGATAGAGTGGACATTGAGTTTCCGCGCGACTTCAAAGCGAACACGGCTCAGTATACACGCAGGATGGGCAATACATACGGAAGCGTGATACTGCCATACGCATTTACTACAAACGAGAATATCCAGGCCTATACCCAGGACTGGGAAACTAATGATATCATGCACTTCAAGGACACGGAGACAGTGCCTGCACATACGCCTTTCGCATTCAAAAAACTCGCTGACGGCACCACTGCCGACTTCACCATGACCGATGACACTGACGGCTTCGGCATCACCGTGAAGGCCACTCGCTCTACACTACCCACAGAAACGACATGGGACGGCAATGCCGGCGCACCCTATTCCGACAGCAGCACCGCAGTGCAGGTGGACGGATGGAGCTCACGAGGATACTACATCAACCAGAAGCTCGACGACTATGCAGACACCTACTATATCGCCAAGGATAAGTTCTACAAAGCCGACGGACAGATAACGGTCTATCCGCATCGTGTGTCCTTCCACAACCCTAACTCGCTTGCAGCGGTATACAACATCGACATAGAGGATGACATCACCACTGCCATCAAGGAGGCAGAACTGCGCAAGGACATCGCCGATGCCCAGACGATATACGATGCCGCAGGACGACAGGTAAGTCAGCCGAGGAAGGGTCTGAACATCATCCGCATGGCAGACGGGAGTGTGAAGAAAGTAATAATAAAGTAACGAATGGAGAATGAGACAATGAGAAAAATATATCAATCACCAGAAGTAGAAATCATAGCTCTTGACAGTATTTATAACCTTCTCGACTGGTCGGCAGACCGTGAGCCCGGTGGTGGCGGCAATGTACTAGAAGGCAATTTCTCCTTTTTCGACGAAGACTACGATGAGGAGGAGGGGAACGACAGCATTGTTAGCCTCTCCAAGTTCAGTCTCTGGAACTGACCAATCAAACTATTCATCTGAATATCATAACATTTTATCCCGACTACAAGCAATAGTAGTCGGGATATTCATTGTTTGTTAGTAATAAGTTTGTTAGTAATAAGTTTGTTAGTAACAACTTTGTTAGTAACAACTTTGTTAGTAATAAGTTTGTTAGTAATAAGTTTGTTAGTAATAAGTTTGTTAGTAATAAATTTATTTCATATCTTTGCAGACGTAATTCAAATTATATATGTCTATGGCAACTGAAAATCCATTTGTCTTTGGCAAAGCAGTCGAAGGACCGTTTTTCACAGATAGAATAGAAGATAGCAAGCGTTTGACTGCCAATCTCACCCATGGCATCAATACCATTCTCATTTCGCCTCGGCGATGGGGAAAAACATCACTTGTGAAGAAAGTATTGGCAGAAATAGAAACGTCTCACATCAAGCCAATATTCATAGACATATTCCACTGTAAGTCGGAATATGAATTTTATCACACCTTTGCAACGGCAGTTATCAAACAGACCTCCTCTAAAATCAATGAGTGGGTGGAAATGGCCAAGACATTTTTGACCTCCATCACACCGAAATTTTCTTTTGGCCCCGACCCGATGAACGATTTCTCTATCTCGTTTGAATGGAACCAAAAGGATGACACCGAGGTCAGCATCTTACAGTTGCCTGAGAAGATAGCACAAAAAAAGAATTTACGCTTAGTCGTGTGTATGGATGAGTTTCAACAGATGGCAGAATTTTCTGATTCGTTGACATTACAGAAGAAACTCCGTTCGGTGTGGCAGCATCAACAAAACGTCACTTATTGCATGTTTGGAAGCAAGAAACACCTTCTGGAGCACATGTTCAACGACAAGAGCATGCCTTTTTACAAGTTTGGCGATATGATATTCTTGAAGAAAATACCAACTGATGAATGGGTTCCTTTTATTTGTAAAAAATTTCAAGACACAGGAAAGTCTATCACTCCGGAACAGGCGGCCCGTATATGTGAGGTCACTGATAATCTCTCTTCATACGTGCAACATCTGTCATGGGTGGTTTGGTACAAGTCGAACGATATTGTGACCGACGATGATATCTCCACAGCCATTGATGACCTGTTAGAGCAGAACAAAGTATTCTTTCAAAAAGACGTGGAGCAGTTGTCTGAGTTGCAGTACAATTTCCTGCGTGCAATGGCCATGGGTGTTACTACAGGCTTCTCCACCAAAGATGTCGTCAGACAGTATCGCTTGGAATCTTCAGCTAATGTGCAGTCTGTAAAAAAGGCTTTGTTGAAAAAAGACATTATAGACATGGACGGAAAGTTTGTTTATTTCAACGACCCTCTCTTCAAACTATGGCTAAAGCGACAGAGATTCTATTAATGGCATGAACGTTTGCCACTGTGATATCAAGTATTTCCAGTAGTAATATTTCACTCAGACATGAAAACACTCTTACATTATAATCGCTTGCCTATTAACACAAGATACTGTTTTGTGCTTGTTTCCATCGCCATGTTGCTTCTGACAGCCTGTTCCGATGACACGAAAACATATAGGATAGGTGTGTCGCAGTGCGGTGCTGGCAGATGGCGCGAGAAAGTGAACAACGAGATGCTTGCTGCCCAGCACCTGTATGAGCATAATGCAAAGGTCATTATAGCATGTGCCTACGATGACACACAGCGGCAGATCCAGCAGATAGACTCGCTGGCCGACAGCGGCATCGACCTCCTTGTGGTGGCGCCCAATGAGTCGGCACCTCTGGCAGAAGCCATCAGTCGGACACGGAAAAAAGGCATACCCGTGGTTTACTTCGACCGTAAGGCTGCCACAGATGAGTACACGGCATTCATAGGAGGCAACAACGAGGAGGCGGGACAAACTGTTGGTGAACATGTGCTAACTGTTGCAAAATCAATGGCAAAGAAACCAGTGGTACTAGAGGTGACAGGAGCCATGAGCAGTTCACCAGCTCAGGAACGCCACAAAGGTTTTGCCAGGGCCATGGAGGGCCACAATGAAGTAAAATATATCTGCAAGAATGGCGACTGGACAAGTGATGAGGCCTGCCGTATCGTAGAAGAACAGATAAAGAACGGCACGCCGCCTGATATCGTGTTCTGTCACAACGACGGTATGGCAACAGGAGCCTACAAAGCCATAGTAGAAACAGACATGGAAGGGCGGATAAAGATAATTGGCATAGACGGACTGCCCGACGAAGGCATCGAGTATGTGCAGTTTGGACATCAGATAGGTACATACGTGTATCCTACTCATGGTGAGGAGATAATACGTCTGGCACTTGACATCCTGACTGGCAGGCGATTTGAGCGAGACAACACTCTGAGTGGATACATGGTGACACCAGAGAATGCTGAGTTGATAGCCATGGGAAGCAGACAACAGATGAAGCAAAACGCCGACCTCATCACCATACACGACAAGTTGGAGAACTACTTCGGTCTTTACAACTCGCAGCGAAAGATACTTGTTGCGAGTGTCATCAGCATCTTGCTGCTGATAGTGGGTGTGGTTCTGACATTGTTGGCTGTGAGACAGATTCGCAAGGCTCACAGAAAGCAGAAAAGGTTGAACGAAGAACAGACTCTTTTCTACGATAACGCCAGTCATCAGCTCAAGACACCGCTGACATTGATTGCCGGTCCGGTTAAGGAACTGTTGGATGACAAAGACCTGAAGCAGAAACACAAGACTCTGGCGGAGATAATCAGCAGGAATGTAGTGCAACTGGAGAAAGTCACTACCGACGTACTTAATTTCAAAAAAGACTCACTGCAAACCGTAAGCGACGAGTCAACTGCTGCCGCCATGCAGAGAGACCTTACAAAAGTGGGGCACATAGAGATGCTCAATCAGGAGGACACCGAGGAATTGTCAAACATACTCATTGTGGACGACAACGATGACATGCGCCGCTATCTGCGCACCCTTCTTGCCGACCGTTTCTACGTGTTGGAGGCCAGTGACGGGCAGAGTGGACTGCAACTGGCGCGTGAGAGTGTGCCCGACCTCATAGTGAGCGATGTGATGATGCCGGTGATGGATGGCTTGCAGTTTTGTAAGCAACTGAAGGAGGACTTCATCACTAGTCATATACCCATCATCCTGCTCACCGCTCGTAGTGCCGACACGCAGCAGAAAGAAGGATATGAGAGCGGAGCCGATGCCTATCTCACCAAACCCTTCAGTGCCGAGGTGCTCATAGCACGTATCTACAACCTGCTAAAGAGTCGTCAGCAGTTACGCCACCTGTTCGATGGTCAACAAACAGATGATGCCGAACAGGCAGTGAAACTCACCACACAGGACAAACTCTTTATCGACACCCTGAAAGAGACTGTTCAGAAGCACATGTCCAACTCCAATCTCAAGATGGATGACCTGGGTGAAGAAATGGGTATCAGCCGTGTGCAACTATACAGGAAAATAAAAACCATCACCGGACTTTCGCCCGTGGAACTGCTCAGGCAGATGAGAGTTCAGCGAGGATATGTATTGCTCAACTCCACCACAAAAACCGTCTCGGAAATAGCTTACGAAGTGGGATTCAGCTCTTCCAGTTACTTTGCTCACTGTTTTAAAAACCAGTTTGGAAAGACTCCACTGGAGATGAGAGCAAAATGATTATAAATCAAATTTTTAAGTTAGCATAATAATATTTGTAAATAGTCTTGCAAAATTGTTACATGAAACATTTTTGCAAGACAAATTCATTTTTTCTTATATATCGTTTCTCACATAGACTCTACTTTTGCGGCAGAGAACTGCAAAAAACCTAATAACCAAAATGTAATGACTATGGAGAAACTAAGAAGATTGCTGCTAAGCACAATGTTCCTTCTCGCGAGTACTATGATGTATGCGCAGACAGAAATCCATGGCACTGTGGTGGACGCGACAGGTGAGAGCGTCATTGGTGCCACAGTGAAGGAGAAAGGAGGAACCAACGGCACTGTTACCGACATTGACGGAAACTTCAAACTCAAGGTTAATGACGGTGCCATTCTTGTCATTTCTTACATCGGCTATCAGACACAGGAAGTGCCTGCCCAGCCGGGGATGACAGTGACCCTGAAGGAAGATTCGGAAGTGCTGCAAGAGGTGGTGGTGACTGGCTATACCACGCAGCGAAAAGCCGACCTGACTGGTGCCATATCTACAGTGAGTGTAGATGAGATGGCGAAGCAGAACGAGAACAACCCGATGAAGGCCCTTCAAGGCCGTGTGCCGGGCATGAACATCACTGCCGATGGTAATCCCTCCGGTGCTGCAACAGTGCGCATCCGCGGTATCGGCACTCTCAACGACAACGACCCGCTCTACATTATCGACGGTGTGCCCACTAAAGCCGGCATGCACGAGTTGAATGGCAATGATATCGAGTCGATACAGGTGCTGAAGGATGCTGCCTCGGCTTCTATCTATGGTAGCCGTGCTGCCAACGGTGTGATAATAGTCACAACCAAGAGAGGCAAGAACGGCAAAATCAAGGTGAACTTTGACGGTAGTGTGGCCACCTCGTTCTACACCAACAAGATCGAGACGATGAATGCCAGCGAGTGGGGCAGGGCTTTCTGGCAGGCAAGTGTGAACGATGGTCTCAACCCCAACAACAACAACCTTGGTTACAACTATAACTGGGGCTATGACAAGGCAGGCAATCCTGTGCTCAACGGTATGTCGATGAATATGTATCTCGACGAGAACGCCAGCGTGCGTGCCGGTGATACAGACTGGTTCGATGAAATCACCCGTACAGGTGTGGTACAGCAGTACAACCTCTCGGTGAGCAACGGTTCCGACAAGGGCAATTCTTTCTTCTCGCTGGGCTACTACGACAACCAGGGCACCATCAAGGACAGCTTCTTCAAGCGCATCTCCGGTCGTGCCAATACCGACTATAAGCTCTTCGACGGAGCAGTGACAATAGGTGAGAACTTCACAGTGAACCGCACACAGGGTGTTGATGCTCCCGGCGGTGTGCTGGAGCATGCACTGGAGTTCAATCCCAACTTCCCGATTTACGCAGAGAATGGTCATTACGCCCAGGCTCTCGGTGCCTATTCAGAGCGTGAGAACCCGCTGAGTATGATAGACAATTCGAAGGACAACGAGTACACCCAGTGGCGTACTTTTGGCGATGTGCACCTCAGCATCACTCCGTTTAAGAACTTCATGGTACGCACAACCTTCGGTATAGACTATACTCAGAAGGAACAGCGCTTCTTCACTTACCCCATTGAGAACGGTAAGGTGAAGCGCACCGACTCTGCCGTGGAGAGCAAGCAGGAGCATACCATGCGTTGGATGTGGAATGCCATTGCCACCTACAACCTTGAGATAGGCAAGCATCGCGGAGATGCCATGATAGGTACTGAGTTGAACAGGATGGACTATAAGATGAGCAGCGCCAAGCGTTATGAACTGGCCATTCTCAACACCGACTACATGTGGCCGTCGGCAGGTGCCGGCCGTCAGTTGGCAGAAGGCTTCGGCGAGGGTTACTCACTTGCTTCCTTCTTCGGCAAGGTGAACTATACCTACGATGACAAGTATCTGGGCTCTTTCACCATCCGTCGCGACGGTTCCAGCCGCTTCGGTACCCATAATCAGTATGGTACCTTCCCCTCTGTTTCTGCCGGTTGGCGTATCTCGCAGGAGGACTTCATGCAGAAACTGACATGGCTTGACAACCTGAAGTTGCGCTACTCTTGGGGACAGACTGGTAACCAGGAGATTTCAAACACCGCTCGTTACACCTTATACAAATCAGTAGTGTCTACTGGTCTGTGGGGTAGCGGTCAGGCTGGCTCCAGTTATGATATTGCCGGTTTGAACGGCGGCTATGACCTGGCAAACGGTTATGTGCGCAACCAGCGTGGCAACGATGACATAAAGTGGGAGACCACTACACAGCACAATATTGGTGTAGACTTCGCATTGCTGAGAAACGATATCTACGGAAGTTTCGACTGGTACAGCAAGAAGACCACCGACATTCTGCTCTTCATGGAGGGCATCGCTGCCATGGGTGAAGGTTCCGGTCAGTGGATCAATGCTGGTGAGGTGAAGAACAACGGTTGGGAGTTGACCCTCGGCTATCGTCATCGCCTTGCAAACGGCTTCTCTTGGGACATCAACGGAAACATCAGCAAATATATAAACGAGGTGACAAAACTGCCTGAGACGGTGGCTGCCAACGGTAAGTACGGCGGCAATGGCGTGAAGAGCGTAGTTGGTCATCCCATGTACTCACAAGTAGGTTACATCTACGATGGTATCTTCAAGAGTCAGGAAGAGATAGACAACCACGCCATACAGGAAGGTGCCGGACTGGGCCGCATCCGCTATAAGGACATAAATGGCGACGGTCGCATCACAGAGGCCGATCAGGACTGGATATACGATCCCACGCCCGACTTCACCTGGGGTCTGAATATCTATCTGCAATACAAGGATTTCGACCTGACCATGTTCTGGCAGGGTGTGCAGGGTGTGGATGTAGACTGTCGCGGCTATAAGTCGCAGACCGACTTCTGGGCCAACTCAGCCATCAACGTGCCGTATCTGAACAAGGGTGTTCGCGTGCTTGACGCATGGAGTCCCACCAATCCCAATAGCAATATCCCTGCTCTGACCACCTCCGATACCAACAATGAAGGTCGTGTGTCGTCATACTACATAGAGAATGGCAGTTATGCAAAACTGCGTACCATCCAGTTGGGCTACAACCTGCCCAAGAGCATAACAGACAAGCTGCGTTTGGAACGTATCCGCTTCTACGCATCTGCTCAAAACCTGATTACCATAAAGAGCAGCAAGTTTACCGGCGCCGATCCTGAGAACCCCGGATTCAACTATCCCATCCCTCTCAATCTTACATTCGGACTCAATGTTTCATTCTAAAAAAACAGCAACGACTATGAAAACGATATATAGAATTCTCTGCTCAGTCTGCGTAGTCTGTGGTTTGATGAGTTGCTCTGATTTTCTTGAGGAGCAGGTGCCCCAGGCCACACTTACACAAGACGAGGTGAAGAAAGCCGAGTACATTGACAACGTGCTGATATCAGCATACGCAGGATTGCTTTCTATCGAGGACATGAACGCATCGTTCTCGCTCTGGAACTACGACACACGCTCTGACGATGCATACGTGGGCGGCAGTGCCTTCAGTGATGGTGAGCCTTTCCACCGCCTCGAGATGGGTACGGGTATAGACACTGGCGACTGGCCTTTCAGCTCAATATGGAACAAGCTTTACCAGTACCTCTCGCGTGTGAGCCTGTCGCTCGACGTTCTTGCCAGTGCCGATCAGGACAACAGCATCATCCAGCAGCGTACTGCCGAGATGAAGTTCCTCCGCGCATACGGACACTTCCAGTTGAAGCGCCTGTTCAAGAAGATACCTTTTGTCAACAAGCTCAACATGGAGGAAGACGACTACAACAACCTGTCAAACACAGAATATACAAACGATGAGGGTTGGCAGCAGATCATCAATGACCTGGAAGATGCATACGCAGTACTGCCGGCAACACAGGTAGAGAAGGGCCGTCCCACCAAGGCCGCATGTGCAGCCTTCCTTGCCAAGGTATATCTCTACAAGGCTTATCGTCAGGATGATGCAGCCACCAACCAGGTGACAAGTATTAGCGAGGCCGACTTGCAGAAAGTAGTGGAATACACCAATCCCTCTATCTACGGCAGTTATGGTTTGGAGACAGATCTACACAACAATTTCCGCCCCGAGGAACAGTATGAGAACGGCAAGGAGAGCCTTTGGGCCATCCAGTACTCGAAGAACGACGGTACCACATACGGCAACCTGAACTTCTCCAACCGACTGATTGTGCCCTGCATACCCAAGGTTCATGACTCCGGTTGCGACTTCTACAAGCCCTCTCACAATCTGGTGAGTGCCTATCGCACCAACAGCGACGGTCTGCCACTGCTCGACAACTTTGCCGAGAAAGAGTACACCGTGGGTAGTTCCGAGACAGTAGACCCCCGCCTGTTTGTCACAGTAGGCGTGCCCGGCACCCCTTATATGTTCAACCCCAGCTTCATGGTTAGCGAGAGCAACACCTGGAGTCGCTCAGGCGGTCTCTTCGGTTACTTCGTGTCACTGAAGCAGAATGTGGATCCCGCTCTGACCGACAGCTATCTTTTCCTCTGCGACTCGCAGTGGGCCACCTCGATGAACCGTGTGGTGTTCCGCTATGCCGACGTGTTGCTGATGCGTGCCGAGGCCTTGGCACAACTGGGTCAGACCACTGAGGCCATAGCACTGGTGAACAAGGTGCGTGAGCGTGCTGCCGGCATGGCTACCAACAGCGTGGTGTCGAAATATCCTAGCAAGTACGGAGTGCACTTCGCAGTAGGCAAGTACAGCGGAAGTTACGGCAAGGACGAGGCGATGAAGATTATCAAGATGGAGCGCCGTCTGGAACTGGCCATGGAGAGTGAGCGTTTCTTCGACCTTGTGCGCTGGGGTGACGCAGCAGCTGTCATAAACAAATACTATACCAGTGAGAGCCAGAAGATGAACTTCCTTAACGGAGCACAGTTCACATCCAACAAGAACGAGTATCTGCCGATACCCAAGGAGCAGATGGCTGCATCCAA
>OMSQ01000085.1 GCA_900313805.1 uncultured Prevotella sp.
GACAAGGCCTACGACCAGCAGGAGTCCACATACTGGCAACAGGCCGCAGACACCTCCCTGCCACAGGTGATAGTGATAGACATGGGAGACACACATCAGGTGAGCGCCCTCCAGTATCTGCCACGCGCAGAACAGGGCTCACCAGGCGCAGTGAGCGATTACAGCTTGTATGTTTGGTGAAAAGTCTATAATAACATTAAAAAAAACGGATATTTCTTGTTTTTTTACGCATGAATTTATAGTTTTGCACTACCAAAGCAGTGACCATCGTTTTCATTTTCGTACCTGAGACATGGTCGAAACAAAAAGACATGACATACGCAATACAAGCACCAGACCAAATAAACACTACCATAGACCTGCCGGCATCGAAGAGTATTAGCAACAGGGCTCTCATAGTGCGCGCCTTCGGAGGCGGACCCATGCCGGAGAACCTGTCGGACTGTGATGACACGGAAGTTGTGATACGAGCCATGACCGACCGGCCGGAGGTAATCAACATTCATGCGGCGGGCACTGCCATGCGCTTCCTCACAGCCTACCTGGCCTCGCAGCCCGAGAGCCACACCATCACTGGTACCGAGCGCATGCTCCAGCGCCCCATCGGACTGCTGGTGGATGCTCTACGACATCTGGGCGCCGACATACAATATGTGGGCAAGGAAGGTTACCCACCCCTCTGCATCCACGGACGGCAGTTGGACGGCGGATATATAGAGATAGACGGTGGAGTGAGTTCACAGTTCATCTCGGCTCTGCTCATGGCAGCTCCCATGATGACTCATGGCATAGAGATGCGTCTCACCGGCGAAATAATATCGCGCCCTTATATAGACCTGACTCTCTGTGTGATGCGCGACTATGGAGCACTGGCCGACTGGACCAGGCACGACACTATCACCGTGCAACCGCATCGCTACCAACAACGGGATTACCTGATAGAAAATGACTGGAGCGCCGCCTCGTACTGGTATGAGGTGATGGCACTGATGCAGGATGGTCAGAACGAGATCCGACTCACTGGACTGACCGACGGGAGCAAGCAAGGCGACTCAGCCGTGAGGTATATGTTCTCAATGCTGGGTGTGAAGACTACCTTTGCCGACACCGACCCCAACGTGCCTACGACAATCACCCTCAACCGCAGTTTCATACATACACCGAGGATGACGTACGACTTCGTGAACCAGCCCGACCTGACACAGACGCTCGTGGTGACCTGCGCACTGCTCAATATTCCCTTCCACTTCACTGGACTCAGCACCCTGCGTATCAAGGAGACCGACCGCATAGAGGCCCTGAAGAACGAGATGCTGAAACTGGGTTATGTGCTCCACGACGCCAACGACAGCGAACTATACTGGGACGGCGAGCGTGTGACACCGATGGAAAATCCTGTTATCAACACCTACAACGACCACCGCATGGCCATGGCTTTCGCACCCGCCGCCATACGCATACCAGGCTTGCGCATAGACGACCCGGATGTGGTGACTAAGTCGTACCCCCAATTCTGGCGACACATGCGGCACGCCGGTTTCACCCTCACCCCGACACCATGACCATAGCCCTCATATCCCTGGCGGTGCTGGTGGCACTGTGGCTGTTCTTCATCATCGCCCGCAGACATAGCGGCGAGGTGAAGGAGGCGGAGCCGTCGTGCGCAAGTTGCAACGGACATGACGACCGCTGCTATCAGCAGTGCAGCATGGAGGCTGCCATCCAGGCACCCGAGTATTTCGACGACGAGGAACTGGACCGCTTCCGCGGACGTCGCGCCACAGACTACGATGAGGAGGAGACGGAGGAATTCCGTCAGGTGCTCTATACCATGCAGCAGAAGGAAGTGGCAGACTGGTGCCGCTCGCTCACCCTGCGCGGCATAGAGGTGCCCGAGACCCTGCGCGACGAACTCTTCATGCTGATGGAAGACTGAAGGGCATAAAGTTTTGCATTTATACAAAGAAGGACTTGTGGAAATGCAATAAAACGCCTTTTTTTACGATTTAGATAATAGTGAAGAAGTCGTATGCTGCACATATCACAATGCTAGTGACCATCATCCTGGTCATGGCTACGGCATGCTCTACGCAGAAGAACACTGCGAAGAGCAGGTGGTGGCATGCCTTCAACGCCCGCTACAACACCTACTACAACGGCGCCCAGGCCTATATAGAGGGCTCGCTGGAAAAAGAGAAGGGCAACAAGGACAACTTCACCGAGATAATACCGCTGTACACCGTAGGCAACAAGAAGAGCCAGCAGCTCGGCAGCGGACAGTTTGACAAGGCCATAGAGAAAGCGAAAAAAGCCATCAAGCGACACAGCATCAAGCGCAAACCAGAATGGACGAAAAACCGGCGCAAGAACGAGCGCGACATAGAATGGCTCAGCCGGCGCGAATACAACCCCTTCCTGTGGAAGGCATGGATGCTGATGGGCCGTGCACAGTTTCACAAAGGACAGTTTGACGAGGCAGCATCCACCTTCTCGTACATGAGCAGACTGTATCAGACACAGCCCGCCATCTACGGCAAGGCACGGGCATGGCTGGCTCGCTGCTATGTGGAACAGCAGTGGCTCTACGATGCCGAGGACGTGATACGTAACATGCAGCGCGACTCGATAGACTGGCGTGCGAAGAAGGAGTGGGACTACACCTACGCCGACTACTACCTGCACACCCAGGAATATGCCAAGGCCGTGCCCTACCTCCGACGGGTAATAAAGCACGAGATGCGGCGCAAGCAGAGGGCACGCGAATGGTTCCTCATGGGACAGATACAGACGCTACTGGGCAACAAGAAGGAGGCCTTCGACGCCTACCGCCACGTGATACGACAGAACCCCGACTATGAGGTGGAATTCAATGCCCGTATAGCCATGAGCGAGGTGATGGCATCCGACGGCCGCACACGCCAGACCATCAGCCGACTGAAGCGCATGGCTGCATCCGACAAGAACAAGGAGTATCTGGACCAGGTGTACTATGCCATGGGTAACGTGTACATGGCACAGCGCGACACCACACACGCCATCGAGGCATACGAGAAGGGCGTGGAGAAAGGCACACGCTCGGGGGTGGAGAAGGGTGTGCTCCTGCTACGCCTGGGCGACATCTACTGGGAAAAGGACAAATACAGCGATGCACGACGCTGCTATGGACAGGCCATAGGTCTGCTCGACCGCGACCGCAAGGACTATGACCAGCTGTCACGCCGCTCGGTGGTGCTCGACGAACTGGTGCCGCACACCGAGGCCATACACCTGCAAGACTCGCTCCAATACCTGGCACAGGCAAGCGAGGAAGAACGCAATGCCGCCATCGACAGGGTGATAGAGGCTCTGAAGAAAAAGGAGAAGGAAGAGAAGAAGAAGGAACAGGAGCAAAAGGCGGCTGAGGTCATGGCGCAAAACGGCGGCAACCGCGAACGGCAGCCAGACCCAAATAACGCAAAAAACGTCGACACCGACAGCAAGGGACAGTGGTACTTCTACAACCCCATGGCGGTGAGCCAGGGTAAGACCACATTCCAGCAGCTGTGGGGCCGTCGCGAAAACGTGGACGACTGGCAGCGAGTGAACAAGACTGTGGTGGGCAACCTCGACACAGACGAGCAACAGGAACTGACACAGGAGATGCAGGACAGCATAGCACGCGAGGAGGCGATACAGGACTCGCTGGCACAGCGCAAAGACAGCGCACAAAACGACCCGCACAAACGCGAGTACTATCTGGCTCAGTTGCCTTTCACCGAGGAACAGGTGAAAACCAGCAACAGCATCATCATGGAAAGTTTGTATCAGTCGGGCGTAATTTTCAAGGACAAGTTGGACAACCTGCGCCTCAGCTACAGACAGTTTGAAAGACTGCTCAACCAATACCCTGAATATGAGCACAAGGACAATGTGTACTATCACCTCTTCCTGCTCCATTCACGACGCGAAGAGACAGCCACAGCCGAATCATACGTGCAACGACTGAAGAAGGAATATCCCGAGAGTCAGTGGACCACACTGCTCTCTGACCCCTACTTCGCAGAAAACGCCCGACTGGGTGAGCACATAGAGGACTCGCTGTATGCCGCCACATACGAGGCGTTCAAACACGACAAGTACGACCAGGTGCGCACCAACACCCGCATCTCGGAACAGCGTTTCCCCACAGGTGCCAACAGAGACAAGTTCATCTTCATAGGAGGACTGAGCAAACTGAACCAGGGCGATGCCAACGGGTGCGTGGAAGACATGCGCACAGTGGTAAAGAACTACCCCAAGAGCCGCATCAGCGAGATGGCTGGCATGATAGTGAAAGGCGTGGGCGAAGGACGCAAACTGCACGGTGGCAAGTTTGACCTGGGAGATATATGGAGCCGAAGGGCGGTAGTGCTCAACGACAGCGACTCCATACAGAGCCGCACATTCGTGGACGAGCGACACACACCATTCGTGTTTATGTATGCCTACTCCCCCGACTCACTCAACGAGAACCAGTTGCTCTTTGAGATGGCACGCTTCAACTTCACCAACTTCATCGTGCGCAACTTCGACATCAGCATCGACAACGCTGACGGACTGCACCGCATGATGGTGACCGGACTGCGCAGTTACGACGAGGCGCACCAGTATGCACAGCAGGTGGCTAACAATGAAGCCGTGGCACAACGAGCGGTGGGAGCACGACCCATCATCATAAGCGAAAAGAACATGGAACTGCTGGGACAACAGTTCAGCTACGACGACTATGACGAATACTACAACAAGCACTTCGCACCGATAAAGGTAACCAAGCACTACCTGCTGACGGAACCCGCCGAACTGGGCAACCTGCCGGAGCCTGACCCACGACCCGTACCTGGCGACACCATACCACCTGCCACCAACAAGAATGAGGAGGAAAACGACGACGACATCTTCAGTGGCAGCGTGATAGAGGATGACA
>OMSQ01000005.1 GCA_900313805.1 uncultured Prevotella sp.
AGAACGATACATAGCACAGAAACAGTACTTCTGGAATGCCGGCATCTTCATCTGGAGGGTGAGCACCATCGTCAACGCCTTCCGCATATACCAGCCTGCCATAAACAAGCAGTTCGAAGACCTGGCTCCCTATTACGGAACACCAAAGGAGCAGGCTCTCATAGATGAACGCTACCCGCAGTGCCAGAGCATTAGCGTGGACTATGCTATCATGGAGAAGGCAGAAGAAATATTCGTTTGTCCTGCTGACTTCGGATGGAGCGACCTCGGCACATGGGGCTCACTGCTCACACAGTCGAAGCAAGACCTCTATGGAAACGCTGCCATAGGAGAGAACATCTCTCTCTTCGACACGTATAACTGCATCATACACACCACGGAAGAGAAGCAGGTGGTGGTGCAAGGGCTCGACGGATACATAGTGGCGGAAAAGGATAACGCTCTCCTCATCTGTCAACTCTCCGAGGAACAGCGAATAGCACAGTTCGCCGGAATTTAAACTAAGGAAAATCATTAAATCGTAACAATAGATGGAAAGAAAAACAGCCCTCATCACGGGCATCACAGGACAGGACGGCTCCTTCCTGGCTGAACTCCTGATAGAAAAGGGATACGAGGTGCACGGACTGCTCCGACGCTCCTCATCGTTCAATACCGCACGCATAGAACACCTCTACCTCGACGAGTGGGTGAGAGACATGAAGCAGAAAAGACTGGTCAACCTGCACTGGGCAGACATGACCGACTCTTCCTCGCTCATACGCATCATCGGCGAGACCCGACCCACAGAGATATACAACCTGGCAGCGCAAAGCCATGTAAAGGTGTCGTTCGACGTGCCGGAATACACCGCCGATACCGATGCCGTGGGAGTGCTGCGACTGCTCGAGGCTGTGCGCATCTGCGGACTGGAGAAGGAGTGTAGGATATATCAGGCCTCTACCAGCGAACTGTACGGAAAGGTGCAGGAGGTGCCGCAGAGCGAGACCACTCCCTTCTACCCCCGATCACCTTACGCCGTGGCTAAACTCTATGGCTTCTGGATAATGAAAAACTACCGCGAGTCGTACGGCATGTACTGCGCTAACGGCATACTCTTCAACCACGAGAGTGAACGACGGGGAGAGACCTTCGTCACAAGAAAAATCACACTCGCCGCAGCACGTATAGCACAGGGATTCCAGGATAAACTGTATCTGGGTAATCTCAACGCGCTGCGCGACTGGGGATATGCACGCGACTACGTGGAGTGCATGTGGCTCATACTGCAACAGCCACAGCCCGACGACTTCGTCATCGCTACAGGAGAATACCACACGGTGAGGGAGTTCGCCACACGGGCCTTCCAGGAAGTGGGCATCACCCTGGAATGGAAAGGCGAAGGCGTGGACGAGAAAGGATATGACACCAAGACGGGAAAAGCACTTGTAGAGGTGGATCCAAAGTACTTCCGACCCGCTGAGGTGGAACAGCTGCTCGGCAATCCTGCCAAGGCACGCGAGGTGCTGGGATGGAATCCCACCAAGACTTCGTTCGATGAACTGGTACGTATCATGGTGAAACACGACATGCAGTTCGTCAAAAAACTGCACATCCGTTCGAAGATGCAGGAGGACTGAGGAAATGACGCTATCAAAACAGGACAAGATTTATGTGGCTGGACACCGCGGACTGGTTGGATCGGCTATATGGAACAACCTGAAACAAAGAGGATACCTCAACCTGGTGGGAAGGACGCATAAACAGCTCGACCTCACCGACCAACTGGCCGTCAGACGATTCTTTGACGAGGAACAGCCGGCGGCAGTGGTGCTCGCAGCTGCCTTCGTGGGAGGCATCATGGCCAACTCGCTGTACCGGGCCGACTTCATCATGCAAAACATGAAGATACAGTGCAATGTCATAAGCGAGGCTTACGCCCATGGGGTGAAAAAACTGCTCTTCCTAGGCTCCACGTGCATTTATCCGAAAAATGCTCCGCAACCCATGACGGAGGACATGCTGCTCACCTCACCACTGGAATATACCAATGAGGAGTATGCCATAGCAAAAATCGCGGGACTGAAGATGTGCGAGAGCTACAACCTGCAGTATGGCACTAACTATATCGCTGTGATGCCGACAAACCTCTATGGGCCAAACGACAATTTCCACTTGGAAAACTCACACGTCATGCCGGCCATGATGCGCAAAATCTTCCTGGCCAGACTCATTCATGAACAGCGATGGGACATGATACGACGCGACATGGACTGCCGACCCGTGGAGGGCATCGACGGAAAGGCCTCGCAGGAACAGATACTGCACATCCTGGCAAAGTACGGCATTGAGGACAACAAGGTGACGCTATGGGGCACAGGGGCACCGCTGCGCGAATTCCTCTGGAGCGAGGACATGGCAGACGCATCGGTACACGTGCTGCTCAACGTCGACTTCGCTGATATCATCGGCATAGAGAAATACTCTTCGGTGCACTACGGACAACAGACAACTGGAGCCGTGGACCGCAACAGCAGCAC
>OMSQ01000090.1 GCA_900313805.1 uncultured Prevotella sp.
AAGCTGGGGGATTCGAACCCCCGGTACGGTTACCCGCACGGCAGTTTAGCAAACTGCTGGTTTCAGCCACTCACCCAAACTTCCTTAGCGGTCTGTACCGCGGCATTTTCGCTCAAATGCGGTGCAAAGGTATCATATATTTTTGTTACCTGCAAATTTTTCAGAATGTTTTTTCTTATATTTTTTCTTTTTCGGTTGTTTATCGCAGTTGTCCGCGGTTTTGCAACTGTCTGCGAGTGGGCAGCCGGCACAGCGGAGCTCGCGCTTGCTGGCATCCCTCCATGTGAGGAGGATACGCCAGACTCCATAAGCCAGGGCTGCGGCAATGACGAGAGAGACGATGATATATTGCCAGATCATGGTTTTGGTGAATTACGATTGAAGAGAGAGCGCCCCACCCTGCGCCATGGTGTGAGTAGCATGATGAAAACCAGCAGGTAGAAGCCCAGCACCAGGAGAGCAGATGGCGAAAGTCCTGACACATGAGATCCCGGCCATTGCGATATGGCAGCGAGCGCCTGATTTTGAGTCTGCACTATAGTATTGAGCGCCTCGATTAACCATTGCTGCACAGGAGTGCAGAAAGAGAATGCGAAGACGAACAAGGTGACATAGAGGATGAGAGTGGTGAGCGGCATCACCACACAGTTTGACGCGAGGAAATACGTGGAGAACCGTCCGAAGTAGAAAGCCGTGAGAGGTGCCGTGCCCAACTGTGCGCAGCATGACACCACCACCATCGCCCAGAGCCAGCGCAGAGGATGGAAGGAGAAGATGGAGAGCGTGTCGAGCCAGCGTTCCGGCACCCATGCAAACATTCGCGGAGAGAAGACGATGATGAATAGCACTGCCATGAACGACATCTGAAAGCCAACATCCACAAGCGAGAGCGGATGTATGAGCAGCATGATGATGGCCGTGAGCGAGAGTGTGTTGAGCGACATGCGGTCGCGCTGAATGAGCGACACTATCGAATAAATCGAAATCATGAACGCAGCTCGCTGCACAGATGGAGAGAGACCCGTGAGGAAGGCATAAGTCCAAATGCCGATGATGATGAGCAGTTCGGTGAGGGCACGGAATCGTCGATATCCGAAGAGTATGACGAGCATGGCATAGATGATGCCTAAGTGCAGGCCAGAGAGCGCCAGCACGTGGGAAGCGCCCGAAATAGAATAAACCTCACGCATCTCCTGTGTGATGCGCGACCTGTCACCCATGGTCATGGCTATGGTGATGGCAGACGGGTCGTCATCCATCTGCCAAGAGAAATACTGTTTCAGGATTTTCTGGCGCAGTTGCAGAGCCGCCAACCGCGTGCGTTCCATATACGAGATGTCGGTGAGCGGCACCACCGCCTTGCGCCAGTTACGGTAGTATATGAATGTCGTGGCAATGAAGTCGCGGCTCTTTAGGTATAGCGGGTAGTTGAACTGCGACTGCGGCATAGTGTCGGGCTGTTGTAAGAGAGAGCGAGCCACGATGCCGTCTCCCAGGTGCAGGTGAGAGTATCTCTGATTGAGCGTATCGCGCAGCAGTGCAGCCTTCAGGCGGTGTCCATGCAGCGGTCCACCCACGATCATGAGATCCATCCGTACCACTTTGCCCCTCTCCTGCGGTTCGCTGGTGACCACAGCCTGATACACCTGTTCCTCTGCAGGCAGTGGCACCGACACCTCCTGCCACTTCTGAGACATGCGCAGAGCGCCCACCATGAAGAAGAGCAGTAGCAGAGCCGTGGTCTGTGCCATGTCGTGTCTGTGCAGGATGATGGCGAGCATCAGAGCCGCGACAGCTCCTAAGAGCCATGCCAGCAGAGGCACCGACGGGCAGAGCAGAGCCACGGCACATCCTGCCACGAGAGCCAGGGCAACGCGCAGCAGCGGGAATAGTTGTATGGTGCCGTTGTAGAGCATGGTTATGTAGGGAGATGTGAGAACCCATTCCCACTATAGAGAAACAGAGGGCACAGAGATACTTTATAATACTCTGTGTCCTCTGTGCCTCTATGTAAAGAAAGTCTAAAGAGCAGCGTATATCCAGTCGTACACACAACTGACCACACCGAAGGCCACGATGCCAAAGGTGCAGATGGCGAGAGCCAGTCGGCTGTTGCCATCGCTGCGGAAGGTGGGCAGCGGTGTGTCACTATCCTTGATGTACATAGCCTTGACGATGAGCAGATAGTAGTACAAGCTGACCACCGTATTGACCAATGCTATGAACACCACGATATACGGCAGGGCATGGCCCGTCTTGTTGAGGTCGAGTGCAGCCATGAACACGAAGAACTTGCTGAACATGCCTGCGAAGGGCGGAATGCCTGCCAGCGAGAAGAGTGCCAGCGTCATGAGCAGCGAGAGTTTCGGATTCGTCTTATAGAAACCGTTGTAGGCGTCCATGTCCGTAGCCCCGTTGTTGTTTTGCTCCACCAGACTGATGACAGTGAAGACGGCGAGGTTTGCCACCACATACACCAGGATGTAGTAAGAGAGCGCAGCCATACCGAGGTTGTTATTGCCCACTACCGCCAGCATGATATATCCTGCCTGTGAGATAGAGCTGAACGCCATGAAGCGTTTCAGTTCCTTCTGTCGTATTGCGAAGAGGTTTGCCACGGTGATGCTGAGCACGATGACAATATAGAGCAGGTAGAGCCAGTACTGAGTCATGTGCACCAACACCTTCATGAGTATGACCATGAGAGTGAAGGCAGCAGCACCTTTTGAAACCACGCTGAGGTATCCAGTAACCACCGTTGGAGCGCCCTGATAGGTATCAGCTGTCCAGAAGTGGAAGGGCACGAGAGAAATCTTGAAGCCCAGTCCGCTGAAGAAGAACACCATGCCCATGATGGTGAGTGGCGAAGCCGTGATTTTGTGAGCCACGTCGACGAAATATAGCGTGCCGCAGGCACCGTAGATGAACGACAGGCCGAAGAGCATCACACCCGACGAGAAGGTGGCGGTGAGGATATACTTTGCAGCACCCTCAGCAGAGTTGTTGCGATACTTGTCGAGAGCCACCAGACAAGCCATTGGCACAGAAGCCATCTCCAGTCCGAGATAGAACATGAGGAAATGGCCTGCCGAAACCATCATCAGCATGCCGAGCAGAGTAGATACGATGAGCATGTAGAACTCACCCTCCCTCACTCTGGTGTCGGGTCTGCTAAGCCACTGTCGGCTCATGATAATCACGATGAGAGTGGCGAAGACGAGGATAGTCTTCATGACATTGACTGTGGGTGCAGTGGCATACATGCCACCAAAGGCCACCGTATGGTCAGGAGTGAGGAAGCACACCACCAGTTCGGCAAGCATAAGCACACACATGAGAGGATTGAACCACCTGCGTTCCTCTTTCTTTGACGAGGCGAAGTCTGCGAAGAAAGCCACGATGAGGATGAGCACCAGCACCGCCTCCGGAATCATATTTAGAAATTGACTATAGTTCATATCAGTATAGTGAATTTACGGGTTGACATGAGTTACAACACTGAGGATAGGTTCCACGGCGTCATTGATGACATTACTGGCCCACAGAGGTGCGAGTCCGAGTGCAGCCACACAGAAGATGAGGCAGCACACAGCGAGTCGCTCGTCCCATGTAGCATCGGTGAGAGTCTCGAAGTGCTTGTTTTCCACCTTGCCATAGAGAATCTTGCCCACCACTCGCAGAATGTAGACAGCAGTGATGACGATGGATACACAGGCGATGATAGTGGCGACGCGTCGCATCACATCCACCCCTCCGCCTACGGTCTCGGCACCGAAAGAGCCCACGAAAATAGTCATCTCAGCTATAAATCCTGAGAAGCCAGGCAGTCCGAGGTTTGCCAGACCCGCGATGACATATCCCACGCTGAGGAAGGGCATGATTTTCATCAGTCCGCTGAGTTCACGAATGTCACGTGTGTGTGTTCGTCCGTAAATCATACCGATGAGTGCGAAGAAGAGAGCCGTCATGAGACCGTGCGAGAGCATCTGCAGTATGGCACCTGTGCACGACACCTTGGTCATCATGAGCAGAGCAAAGAGCACCAGTCCGCAGTGTGACACCGACGAGTAAGCATTGATATACTTCAGGTCTGTCTGCACACAGGCAGAGAAGGCACCATAGACCACCGATATTGTAGTCAGTATGATGAATATCCAACTGAGTTCCTGTGCGGCCTCGGGCAGCAGATACATAGCCACGCGGAAGCAGCCGTATCCTCCGAGTTTCATGAGCACACCAGCATGGAGCATAGACACGGCCGTAGGGGCCGAGGCGTGACCATCGGGGCTCCATGTGTGGAATGGGAAGAGGGCTCCCAGCACACCGAAGCCGATAAACACGAAGGGGAAGAATATCTTCTGGAATGCCACAGGAATAGCGTGGCTTTCAGCTATCTGCAGCACGTTCATTGTATATTCGCCACTAAACGAGCCGTTGAAGAAATAGATGCCCAGAATGCCGATGATAAGGAGAGCTGAGCCACCCATGAGCATAAGTGTGAGTTTCATGGCAGAGTATTCCTTTCTGCCGCTACCCCACACACCGATGAGGAGATACATAGGTATGAGTGCCACCTCATAGAACATGAACATCGTAAAGAGGTCAACGCTTATGAAGAAGCCATACACACCTGTGCTGAGCAGCGTGAACCAGAGGAAGTACTCTTTGGTGAGCGGCTTCAGTTTCCATGAAGCGAAGGTGCCGGTGAAGACGATGATGCTGGAGAGCAGCAGCATGACCACCGATATGCCATCCACGCCCACGGCATAGGCGATATTAAGTGGTTTGAACCATGTGTGCGATGCAGTGAAGAGCATTGGGAACTGGTCTGCCGGCATCACTTGACGCATCTGAATGAAAGTGATGGTCAGATATACAGACAGCGCCAGTAGCAAGGATGCTCCGACTACCATCACGCCACGTACCTGATTAAGATTGCGAGCCACCCATAGGCCGAGCAACATCAGTACAGGGATAATTACGAAAAAAGTCAGTATACTCATTTTCTTGTCTTTCTTTCAGATTTTACAATACACATAACAACACGAGTGTGAGGGCCACGGTACCAGTGAGGAACCATACGGCATACTGGCGCACGTCGCCGCTCTGCCATCCACGTATACTCTCTCCTGACTCGTTTGCTCCCCATGCCATGAAATTGAACGTGCCGTCAACGACATGTCGGTCGAACCATGCTATGGGTTTAGAGATGCAGCGGAAGATGATGCGGTGTGTGACATACTGCCAAATCTCGTCCTGATAGAAGCGTCGGTAAGCAGCCTGATGCAGGCGCGGGAAGCGGCGATAGAGGCGGTCGGCGATGGGCTGACTCTCACCCTTATAAATATATGTAGCCAGACAGATACTCAGTATGGCGATGACAGTAGACGTGATAGCTATCTGCGCATCGAAATGAATAGTGTAGTCCTGTCCGCTGGCAGACACGAATGAACCGAAGCTGCCACCCCATCCCATGAAGCCTGCGAGAGTGGTATATACACCAACTCCGACAGTGATGACAGCGAGAATGGTGATAGGCACAGTCATGCTGGCCGGAGCCTCATGCGGTGTGTGGTGAGCATGCAGTTCCTTGTTTTCCGTACCCCAGAAGATGCCGTAATAGAGGCGGAACATGTAGAATGCCGTCATGGCAGCGATGCCAGTCATAATCCATCCCACCCACGGGCTGTACTGGAAGCATGCAGATATGATTTCGTCCTTGGAACTAAATCCAGAGAAGAACGGTATGCCTGCTATGGCCAGACAAGAGATGAGGAACGTGATATGAGTGACAGGCATATACTTGCGCAGTCCTCCCATGGCCGACATCTCATTTGAGTGTACCGCATGAATGATACATCCGGCACCGAGGAAGAGGCAGGCCTTGAACATGGCATGAGTGAAGAGGTGGAACATAGACGCCATATAGCCCAGTTGGGTATGGTTGTCGAGAGTGGCCTCATGTCCAGGCAGGCATACGCCCAGCGCCACCATCATGAATGCTATCTGCGAGATGGTAGAGAATGCCAGCACACGTTTGATATCCGTCTGTGCACATGCCACGGCAGCAGCATAGAATGCAGTGAACACGCCTACCCACACCACTATGCTGAGCGAGCCTGGCGCATATTCAATCCATAGCGGGAACATACGTGCTATCTGGAACACGCCAGCCACCACCATTGTGGCAGCATGAATGAGAGCGCTGACCGGCGTCGGGCCCTCCATGGCATCAGGCAGCCAGATATGCAACGGGAACATTGCACTTTTACCTGCACCACCGATGAACATGAACACCAGAGCCGTGGGCAGGATGAAGCCAGCAGCCGCCATAGCCTTTGTAGCCTCGACGGGGATGAACGGAGTGCCGTAGTTGACCACATCCCCTGCGAACGAGAAGCTGAACGACTCGGTGTAGTATCCGAAGATGAGGATACCGATGAGGAAGAAGAGGTCGGCGAAGCGTGTGACGATGAACGCCTTCTTCGAAGCTGCCACCGCCGCCTTCAGCGGGTAGTAGAAGCCGATGAGCAGGTAAGACGACACGCCCACCAGTTCCCAGAACAGGTACATCTGGAAGATGTTAGTGGCGAGCACCAGTCCGAGCATCGACATGGTGAAGAGCGAGAGGAAGGCATAGTAGCGTTGGAATCCCTTCTCGCCGTGCATATATCCAAACGAGTAGATGTGCACCATGAGGCTGACCGTAGAGATGACGATGAGCATCACCACCGATATAGGATCGAGCAGGATACCGATGTCAAAGTGGAGGTTGCCCAGCGGCAGCCAGGTGAAGTTGTATGGCACGATAGTCTGGAAGGTACCGTCAGCCAGTCTGTCAGCCGTGAAATACGAGAAGGCAGTGAGGTAAGAGAGGACGGTGACCGCTCCGAGCGAAGTAGTGCCTATGAGACCTGCTGTGCGGTGCGACATCTTCATGCCGAAGAGTCCCAGTATGAGGAAAGAGAGCGCCGGCAGCAGCAGTATCAGAAATACATAACTATATTCCATAATGCATTATAATTTCATGTTTTCAATACTGTTCACCTGATCGCTGTGGAACCTACGGTAAACATTGATGATGATAGCGATGGCCACAGCCGTTTCGGCTGCGCTGACAGCAATAGAGAAGAGAGAGAAGAAGAATCCCTCCATCTGTCCAGGGAAGAGCAGTCTGTTGAACACCGCGAAGTTGAGGTCGACTGCATTGAGGACAAGTTCCACTGAAATGAGCATGGCGATAAGGTTGCGTCTGGTAACGAATCCGAAGACGCCGATAAAGAACAGCAGAGTGCTGACCGCCAGGAAAAATTCTACGGGTATATTCCCTTGAGTGATTGTCTCGATCATAATTTACTTGTCCTTTCTTGAAATGACGATACCGCCGATGATACATGCGAGTAAGAAGATGGATATAAACTCGAAGGGCAGCACATACTGATATTTCTCCGAGCCCATGAGAGTGTTGCCCACTTGTTCCATAGACACCTCTTCGTTGGGAATAGCCATGCTTACGAACTTGTTTTTGAACAGTATGAAAGCCACCATGACTGCTCCGACGAGAGCTGCCAGGGAGCCAGCGATGACCTTTGAGCCTCGCATGCGTTCATACAAACCCTGTAGAGTATGTTTCGACACCAGTTGTATGGCGAAGATATAAATCATGGTGATACCACCGGCATAGATACTGATCTGGGCTGCACCGAGGAAGGTGTAGTCGAGCAGGAAGTACATGCCAGCGATGCCGAAGAGCACGAAGAGCAGGAAGGTAGCGGCTCTCATGATGCGCTTAGTGGTGACACTGAGCACGGCTGCGCCGAGGATGACGGCAGCCAGAATGATAAACATTATTTGATTTGCCATAATATGAACCCTCCTTTATTTAGTGCCCGTATTAAACTTGCCAATCTCCAGTTCTGCCCCTCCGTCGATGAGGTTAGGCAGGCTTCCTCCCTCATACTTCTCCTTGTCGAGGTGCAGAGTGAGTTTAGCTCTGTCGAAGACACTGTTTTCGAAATCGTTAGTGAACTCAATGGCACCGAAGTTGCATGCGTTGACACATAGTTGGCAGAACATACATTCTCCCAGGTCGTACTGATAGTCGATGAGGAAGCGTTTTTTCTTACCGGTCTCGGGGTCTTCCCTCATTTCCGATTTTATCGTGATAGTGCCGTTAGGGCATGCCTTTTCGCACATGGTGCACGCCACGCATTTGTGGTTGCCGTTCTCATCCCGTGTGAAGACGAGCCTACCGCGGTGGCGTTTAGAGACATGCAGTCTTGTTTTTCTGTTTTCGGGGTATTGTTCGGTAATCTTTTTAGTGAAATGCTCCCTAAAAGTGACCCCGAAGCCTATGAGCAGAGACTTTATGCCTGCCGCAGCCCCTTTGAAATATGATTGATTGTTTTCCATTTTACCAGTGTAATCCAAGTGCTACGATAACAGTCATTAGTATAAGGTTGAGCAGACACAGTGGCATGAGGTACTTCCACTCCAGTTTCAGTATCTGGTCGATACGGAGTCGTGGGAAAGTCCATCTGATCCAGAGCAGCAGGTAGACCACAGCAAAGACCTTTCCGAGGAACCACACGGCTCCTGGTATATAGTCCATCACCTGGTTGAACCCGTCGAGTCCGCTGATATGCAGCGGCATCCATCCACCGAGGAATACTGTAGCGGCCACACCAGATATGACGAACATATTCAGGTATTCAGCGAGGTAGAAGAATCCGAAGCCCATGCCCGAGTATTCAGTATGGTATCCAGCTGTGAGTTCGCTCTCAGCCTCTGGCAGGTCGAACGGTCCACGGTTGGCCTCAGCATTACCTGCCACAATAAATACGAGGAAGGCGATGATGGCCGGTATGTGTCCTTTGAAGATGAGCCATGCGTTGCTTTGGCTCTCCACGATGCCAGACACCTGCATGGTGCCAGTGAGAGCTACGGCAGTGATGAGGCAGAGGCAGAGCGATATCTCGTAAGAAATCATCTGTACGGCACCACGCATAGCCGACACCACACCGTATTTGTTATTGGAGCCCCATCCGGCGAGGAAGATGCCAACGACACCTATGCTGGATATGGCAGTGAGCAGGAATATGCCCACATTGAAGTCGAGAATCTGCATACCCTTGTTCCATGGCAGGAAAGAGTAAGTACAAACTGATGCTACGAGCACGAAGAACGGCGCGAGCAGGTAAAGCAACTTGTCCGCCTTGTCAACGAAGAAAATCTCCTTTTGCAGCATCTTGAACACGTCGGCGAACACCTGTAGCAGTCCCCACTTACCCACACGATTGGGACCGAGTCGGCACTGTATCCATGCGCACACCTTACGTTCCATGTATATGAGTATGATGGCGAACACGGCATACGATAGGAGTATGCCCACAGCCACCAGTACACATTCAATGGAAGTAGCCAACCAGCCAGAGAGACCGAGAGTCTGTCTGAGCAGGTTGTCAAACCATGTAGTAACTACGCTAAAATCAAACATATCTATTATCTGTCAATATCAGGAATCACATAATCGAGAGATGCGCCAACAGCGATGAGGTCGGCTATCTTTTCACCTTTCAGAATTTCATCGAGAGCAGACACCAGCGGTAGTCCCATGGGTCTGAGTTTGAGTCTGTAAGGCGACTTGTCGCCTTTCGAGTCGAGGTACACACCTATTTCTCCACGAGAGCCTTCGCATGAAGTGTACCACTGTCCTTCCGGCACACGTATAACGGGCTTCTGCTTGATGTAGAAGTCGCCAGCGGGGATATTGTCAGCCAGAGTCTCGAGTATCTTCACGCTCTGTCTCATCTCCTCCATACGCACCATATATCTGTCGAAACTGTCGCCGTTAGAGAACGTAATCTCGTCGAAGTCTATCTTATCGTAGATATCGTATGGGTGGTTCTTTCTCACGTCGCAGTGCCATCCTGCGGCACGACCTGTACCACCGGTACATCCGTAGGATATTGCATTCTCTTTAGACAACACGCCCACCTGTTTGAAACGGTTTTGCAGTATGACGTTTCCAGTGAAGATATCGTCATACTCCTTGAACATGGGCTTCATGTAAGCGCAGAGTTTCTTCACATTTTCGGCGAAGTTGGCATCGATATCATCCTGGCATCCACCTATACGGTAGTAGTTTTGTATGAGTCTGCCACCTGTCGTTTCCTCCATCACGTTGAGCACCTGTTCGCGGTCTCTCATGCCATAGATGAATGCAGTGAGTCCGCCGAGGTCCTGAGCGCAGCAGCTATAGAAGAGGAGGTGCGAGTCGAGACGTTGCAGTTCGTCCATCATCACACGAATATACTTGATGCGGTCAGAGAGTTCAATGCCCATGGCCTCCTCGATGACAGCGCACAGAGCGTGTCTGTTCATCATGGCCGAGAGGTAGTCGAGTCTGTCTGTGAGAGCGAGCGTCTGCGGATAAGTATATTCCTCGCACATCTTCTCTATACCGCGGTGAATATATCCGCAGTGAGGATAGATGCGTCGTATGGTCTCACCGTCGAGCACCGTCTGCAGTCTGAGCACACCGTGTGTAGCCGGGTGTTGCGGTCCGATATTGATTACATACTCGTCGTCGCTGAAGAGTTTGCGGCTATGAGCCTGCAGGTGTCCGTCCTCGTCGAGCGTGTACGTGCAAGTGCAGTTGGGTTCCGGGTCGTCATCCAGGGTGAAGGGTTTATCCTTCGGCATCTGGTAGTCCTTTCGGAATGGGAAGCCTTGGAAATCGCTTCTGAGGTAAAGTCTGCGCATGTCTGGGTGTCCCGTGAAGACGATGCCGTAGAAGTCATACACCTCCCTTTCGAGCAGTTCAGCTGCTTTCCAGAGGTGGCTGACAGTGGGCAGCCACGGTTCCTGCCTGTCGGGGTTGACAGACTTCACCGAAATGCGCTCATGAGTATCAGTATTTTCGAGTATATAAACACATCCGAGTCCCTCTTCTCCGAAGTCTTCTCCGACGATAGTGACGAGGAAGTCGAAATGCTTTTTGTGCAGTGCGGTCATGGCATCAGCCAACTGTGCCGGACTGTAAACTTTGCTATCTAATTTCATGCTTCTCCTCCTTCCGTCACTTTATTAAAATCTTCGGGCACGTCAGTCACCACGATTGGCGACTCCTTATGGTTTCTACCTCCGAGGAACTTTTCTATCTTGACCTTTCTCTGCAGTTGCATCATGCCATAGAGGATTGCCTCTGGTCTGGGCGGGCATCCAGGCACGAACACATCTACGGGCACTATCTTGTCGATACCGTTGATGACGTGGTAGCTAGACTTGAATGGTCCTCCTGAAATGGCGCATCCACCCACAGCAATCACGTACTTAGGTTCCGCCATCTGGTCGTAGAGCCTTTTGAACACCGGTGCCATCTTATGAGTGATGGTGCCTGCGCACATGATGAGGTCGGCCTGTCTGGGAGAGTTGCGAGTCACCTCGAAGCCGAAACGCGAGAAGTCGTAGCGTGCGCATCCCACCGCCATGAATTCTATACCGCAGCAAGAAGTGGCGAAGGTGAGCGACCAGAGCGAGTTGGCTCGTCCCCAGTTGATGAGTTGGTCGAGAGAGCCAGTCAGTACGTTCACGCCATTGTCATTGAGTTGTTTGAGCAGGGCCTCAATGGTTTCGTTGTCCTTGAATTCCTCGTAGGGCAGCGATTTGATTTTTGGTTGTTTTATTTCCATTCGAGAGCTCCTTTCCGCCATGCATAGGCCAAACCAAAGACTAGAACTAACAAGAAGAAACCGATGCTGACGATAGCCATCACACCGTATTTCTGCACCACGATGGCCCATGGATAGAGAAACACCGTCTCGACATCGAACATGAGGAAGAGGATGGCAAAGAGGTAGTAGCCTATGCTCATTGGCAGCCATGAGGAGCCACGAGTAGGCACACCGCACTCAAAAGGTTCGCCCTTCACTTTGTTGTATGTTCTCGGTCCGAGGAGTTTTGCTATCAGATAGGCAGCAGCCACCAGGGTGACGCCTGTTAAGATAACAGTAACAAACAAAGTTGAATTCATATATATATGTTTTATTAAATAAGCTTTCGCCCAATCTCGTGCAAAGTTAATCAAATTATCTTTATTTAACTCTTTTTCTGAAAAAATATTCGCTTAAAATTTACCCTGATGGCGGTTAATCTGCCTTATTATTTGGCGAGCAAAAAATTTTGCAAAAAAGTTGGTGATTTATTTGGCGGAACGAAAAAATCGTCATACCTTTGCAACCGCAAAAACAACAAGGGAGGCTCCCTAGCTCAACTGAATAGAGCATCTGACTACGGATCAGAAGGTTGTGGGTTTGAATCCCGCGGGAGTCACGAACAAGAGGAACAAACGAAGAAAGCTTGCTTTCGAGAGTTTGTTCCTCTTTGTTTGTATGGCAGGCTGGTGCCAGC
>OMSQ01000084.1 GCA_900313805.1 uncultured Prevotella sp.
CTCATACGTAGGCATCAACAGCATGGGTGCCACCATCGACCAGGTCATGCCCGAGATTAAGTGCCTCTGGATTCAGGTAGCCGCCTACTTCACCGCCGCCTGCCTAGTCTACGGCTATCACCTCCGCATGTCCAGAAAACTAGATACCGCCGTAGAAAGTGTAGCAGACTAACCCAATATTCCCCCTCTAAGCTAGAGGGGGCCAGGGGAAGTGTGTGAAGGGAGCAGCAAGGTAATCAAAAAAAACTCTCGTTCGTCAGGATTTGCAATCCTGACGCATTAAGTATTAGGATTTGTAATCCTCAAAAAAGCTCCCCGCCCCTTTGAGGGGGCGGGGGCATGGGCGGGGTGACAAACAATGTCCCAACCTATCTGACGCCTCACCTCTCTTCCACCTCCTGCCTCAGCCTAAGCAGCTCGTCGCGGTACTGGGCGGCCTGGAGGAATTCCAGGTTCTTCGCGGCTTCCTTCATCAACCGCTCGGTGTTGGCTATGCTCTTCTCCAACTGCTCCTTGCTCATCTTCACTATGATGGGGTCGGCTGCCATCATTGGAGCCGGCTCTATGTAGGGGGCGTAGGGCTTGCCTGCCATCGCCGGAGAGGCTGCGGTGGCGTTCTTGCCGCCAGGCAGCGACTGAGTCAGCGCTCTGCGTATCTGCTTCGGGGTGATGCCGTGCTCGGCATTGTAGCGCATCTGCTTCTCACGACGATACAAGGTCTCGTCTATGGTGGCCTGCATGCTCTCGGTGATGCTGTCGGCATAGAAGATGGCCTTGCCGTTTACGTTGCGGGCAGCACGGCCCACGGTCTGGGTCAGTGAGCGACGACTGCGCAGAAAGCCTTCCTTGTCGGCATCCAGTATCGCCACAAGCGACACCTCGGGCAAGTCCAGACCCTCACGCAGCAGGTTCACGCCCACAAGCACGTCTATCCTGCCGGCACGAAGGTCGCTCAGCACAGCCACTCGGTCCAGGGTGCTCACGTCGCTGTGGATGTAACTGCAACGAATGTCGTGGTTCAGGAAGTATTCGGTCATCTCCTCGGCCATGCGCTTGGTCAGGGTGGTAACCAACACACGCTCGTCGCGCTCGGCACGAACGAGTATCTCTTCCATCAGATCGTCTATCTGGTTGGCGGTGGGGCGTATCTCGATTTCGGGGTCTAACAGACCAGTGGGACGTATCACCTGCTCTACATACACGCCGTCGGCCTCGCTCAACTCGTAGTCGGCAGGGGTGGCACTCACGTATATCACCTGCTTGGCCAGGGAGTGAAACTCATCGAAAGTGAGGGGACGGTTGTCAAAGGCTGCGGGCAGACGGAAGGCATATTCCACTAGGTTGGTCTTGCGGGCACGGTCGCCACCGTACATGGCACGCAACTGTGGCACGCTGACATGACTCTCGTCTATTATCATCAACATGTCGTCGGGGAAGAAGTCAAGCAAGCAGTAGGGGCGCTGACCGGCTTCGCGACCGTCAAAATAGCGTGAGTAGTTCTCTATGCCACTGCAGTGCCCCAGCTCTTTTATCATCTCCATGTCATACTCTACACGCTCTTTTATCCGCTGGGCCTTCAACTCATCACCCAACTCCTGATAGAAGGCTATGCGCTCGGTCAGGTCGTCTTGTATCAGACGGATGGCACGCTCCTGCTGCTCTTTGGTGGTCACAAACAGGTTGCCAGGGTATATGTGATATTCATCGAAACTGCCCAGGCGATGCATGCTGATGCTATCCAACTCTTCTATGCGCTCCACCTCATCATCCCAGAACACTATGCGAAGCACATTGTCGCTGTAGGCCATGAAAATGTCCACGGTGTCGCCTTTCACACGGAAATCACCGCGGCCTGGCTCTATGTCGTTGCGGGTGTAAAGGGCATCTACCAGACGGCGAAGAAACTGGTTGCGGTTCACTACGTCGCCCTTGCGCACGCTGATCACACTGTTGGCCATGGCTATCGGACCGCCCATGCCGTAGATGCACGATACACTGCTCACTACCACCACATCTCTGCGGCCGGAGAGTAGGGCGCTCACGGCAGACAGGCGTAACTTGTCTATCTCATCGTTGATGGCCAGGTCTTTCTCTATGTAGGTGTCGCTCGATGGCAGGTAAGCCTCGGGCTGGTAGTAGTCGTAGTATGAGACGTAGTATTCCACCGCGTTCTCGGGGAAGAAATTCTTCATCTCCTCGTACAACTGGGCGGCAAGGGTCTTGTTGTGACTCAATATCAGGGTGGGGCGCTTCACCTGGGCTATCACATTGGCCATGGTGAAGGTCTTGCCGCTGCCGGTCACGCCAAGTAGGACCTGGGCGGGGTCGCCACGCTCCACTCCAGCCACCAACTGACTGATGGCTTCGGGCTGGTCGCCTGTGGGCTGAAAGGCTGAAGTAATGTGAAAGTCCATGTGTGTTATGTATGTAGTGGTGCAGCGTATTTTGTGCAAATTTATGGCTTTTTTCTTGCAAAACGGCCTCGTGTTGGTCAAAAATTGCTAAAAATCATCACCTTTCTTTGTATATCCACCAAATATATGTAATTTTGCAAGTCAAAGTGTACTGACATTAAGTGATTATGCGAAAATTGATTTCTCTTGCCTTCATGGTGCTGGTTCTGTCTTCGTGCCTCAACCAGTTTAACAAGGTGTACAAGTCTGACAATGCTGACTTCAAGTACGAGTGCGCCAAGGAATACTATGTGAAGGGTAAATATACCAAGGCCTCGCTGCTCTTGCAGCAACTGGTCACTGCCCTCAAGGGCACCGACAACGCTCAGGAATGTCTCTATATGCTCGCCATGGCCACGTATAAGGGCAAGGACTACGAGACTGCGGCACAGTACTTCAGAAAGTACTACCAGTCGTACCCGCGGGGCACTTACGCAGAAATGGCTTCATTCTATGTGGGCGAAAGTCTCTATCAGAGCTCACCGGAGTCTCGCCTAGACCAGACTCCCACGGTCACTGCCATCGCCGCATACCAGGAGTACCTCGACCTATACCCGGACGCAGTGATGAAAGAACTGGCTCACAAACGACTCTTCGAACTGCAGGACAAACTGGTGCAGAAGGAACTGCTCTCTGCTAAGCTATACTATGACATGGGTGAGTATTTCGGCAATTGCACCAGCGGAGGTAACAACTACGAGGCGTGCATAGTCACTGCCCAGAATGCCATTAAGGACTATCCGTACAGCCCGAAAAGGGAGGACTTCGCTTGCCTGATTATGAAGAGCAAGTACGAACTGGCCAGGAGTAGTGTGGACGAGAAAAAAAATGAACGATTCCAGGATGCCGAGGATGAGTGCTACGGATTCCTCAACGAATATCCAGACTCGGAATTTAAAAAACTGGCACAGCGATACATCGAGGTCTGCAAAAAACATACAAAGAAAAATCAGTAATTAATATAATTCTATTTTAAATATATGGACTACAAGAAATCAAAAGCACCAACTAACACTGTTACACGTAATATCATGGACCTCTGCGAGGATACCGGAAATATATACGAGAGCGTGGCCATCATTTCTAAAAGGGCAAACCAGATTTCTTCGGAAATCAAACAGGACCTGAGCAAGAAACTGCAGGAGTTCGCTTCGTATAACGACAGCCTGGAGGAGGTGTTTGAAAACCGTGAGCAGATAGAGATATCAAGGTATTACGAGAAACTGCCAAAACCCACTCTGCTCGCCACTCAGGAGTTTGAAGAAGGCAACGTGCACTGGCGCGACCCGTCTAAAGACAATTTGCAGTAAATATGATACAGCGCATACAGACTCTCTTCCTGCTGCTCGCTGCCGTGGCTCTCGCCGTGTGTATGATGCAGCCAATAGGCACTTGGCAACCGGATGCCCTCGAGGGAAATACTGACCTGTTCAACCTCTGCATTCTGGCTCCAGACGGCTCACGCTCGTTCAACACATGGCCTCTATTTGCTCTGCTGCTACTGGCATGCACAATCTCGGTGGTCAACATCTTCCTGTTCAAAAACAGGAAACTGCAGATGAAACTCTGCTCCACCAGCATCTTGCTATGTGTGCTGTGGATGATTGGCGTGGCAGTGATATGCTATCTCAACGAACCGGACGGATTCAAGTTCTATCCTTCTTTCTTCCTCGCGCTGCCTGTCATAGCGGTAATCCTGCTCTTCATGGCACGAGCCAGAATCAAGCACGATGAGAAGTTGGTGAGGGCTGCCGACCGTATCAGGTGAACGTCTAAACAAAAACTTTTTTGATACTCTAACATATACACATCTGCTCTCTAAGCCACGTACGCCGGAGTGCAGGTGTGTTTTCGCTTTTTTGAAATCTTACTTAAAATCAATATTTATGAAAACAAGACTATTTCTCTTCGCGGCTATGCTGTTCTCGGCTGTTGCCGCCCTGGCTCAGATGCCAGACATGCCGGTAGACAAGGATGTTCGTATCGGCAAACTGGACAATGGCCTAACTTACTACATCAGGCATAACAATTATCCTGAACACGTGGCCAACTTCTACATCGCTCAGAAAGTGGGATCTATCAATGAAAATGATGACCAGAGGGGACTGGCTCACTTCCTAGAGCACATGGCTTTCAATGGCTCTGAACACTTCAAGGGCAACGGCATCATTGAATACACTCGCTCGCTGGGAGTGGAGTTCGGACGAGACCTCAACGCGTTTACCAGCCTCGACCAGACGGTGTACAATATCGACAATGTGCCTACTACCAGGAAAACGGCCGTTGACTCCTGCCTGCTAATTCTCAAAGACTGGTCAAACGGACTGCTGCTCGAACCCGCAGAAATAGACAAGGAGCGCGGGGTGGTGCACGGAGAGTGGAGACTCGGAAGCGGACCGCAGCAGCGTATTCAGGATGCTATCTTCCCCGAAATACACAAGGGTAGCAAATACGGTAATCGTCTGCCTATCGGACTGATGAGCATCATCGACAGCTTCCAGCCTAAGACACTTAGGGCTTACTACGAGAAATGGTACAGACCCGACAACCAGGGTATTATCGTGGTGGGTGACGTAGACGTGGATCAGGTGGAAAATACTATCAAGACGCTCTGGAAGGACGTGAAGGTTGCTCCCGATGCAGAGAAGATTCCTTTCGAAGTGGTGCCCGACAACAATGAGGCTATCTATGCACTCGGCAAGGACAAGGAAATGCAGATGGACCAGTTCCTCATCATGATGAAGCAGGATATCGTGCCTGATGAGATGAAATCGAATGTGGCATACCTCATTCAGAAATATGGTGTCGACGTGATGTGCGACATGCTCAATACGCGATTCCAAGACGTGGCTCAGACTGAAGGGGCTGCTTTCACTGCTGCACAGTGCTTCTATGGCAATTATATGTCGGCTAAAACCAAAGATGCTCTCATAACTGTCGTCATACCTAAGGAGGGACAAAACTATGAGGCTATTCAACAGGTCATGGTGGAACTGCTGCGCGCTCAGAAGTTCGGATTCGTTGAGTCGGAATACCAGCGCGCTCGCGATGAATACCTCAGCAAGCAGGAGAAAATTTATGACAACCGCGACAAGACTAAGACTAATGTCTATGCTCAGGGCTATATTGCTAACTTCATCAACAACGAACCTATTCCGTCTATAGAGGACAAATATCAGCTGGTGAAACAACTGGTGCCGCTCATGCCCGTAGACCTCGTCAACGAATTGGCTAAGGAGTACATCGCTGATACTGACACTAATCTGGTTATCGCCGGATTCATGCGCGACAAGGAAGGGGTGCAGATTCCTGATGCTGCCGGAATGGCTCAGGCTGTCAACGCTGCCAGAATGGAGAAAATTGAGGCTTATGCCGACGAGGTTAGCAATGAACCGCTCTTGGCTCAACTGCCTAAGAAAGGCTCGATTAAGAAAATTACTGAGAACAAAGTTCTCGGATATAAGGAACTCATCCTCTCTAACGGCGTGAAGGTCAACCTGAAGAAAACTGACTTCAAGAATGATGAAGTTGTGCTGCAGGCTTACGCTGAAGGTGGTACTTCACTTTATGGCGACGCCGATATTGATAACATCAAGATTATCTCCATGGGATTCATGGCTACCGGAAAAGGACAGTTCTCGGGCAACCAACTGGATAAGATGCTGAGCGGCAAGCAGGCTGAGGTAGACTTGTCTATCGGTGCCACAGAACAGAACCTCACCGGTCACTCCACTCCTAAAGACCTCGAAACACTCATGCAACTCATCTACCTCCAGTTCACTGCTACTTCTGCCGACAAACCGGCTTACGACCAGCAGATCGGAATGGTGGAACAGATATTCAGCAATGCTAAACTCAATCCACAACTGGTGTTCGCAGACTCTATGTCGGTGACTGTAAATTCGCACAACCCGAGAGCTAAACTCCCTGAAGCCAGCACGTTTAAAAATGCCAACTATGACCGCATGCTCAAAATCGTGCAGGAGAGACTGGCTAATGCTGCTGAATACACATTCACCTTCGTGGGCAACTTCGACGAGGAGGTGATGAAGGGTTATGTGGAGCAGTACATCGCTTCGCTGCCCACTAACAAGAAACTCAGTGGCTTCAAGGATATCAGAACTGACTGGACTGGACATGTGGAGAACAGATTCAAAGCAAAGATGCAGGACGCTCAGTCTATGGTGGCAGAGGTGTGGCGCAGCAATGGTGTGAACTACACTCTCGAAAACGCTGTGCTGCTCAAAGCTGCAGGAGACCTCCTGCAGAATGTCTACCTGCGCACTATCCGCGAGGAGAGCAGTGCATCCTACACCGTGTCGGCTAAGGCTGATGTGGATGCCGACGGAAACGAAATAAGGTTCAGCCTGGCTGGTATATGCCCGTGCGACCCGGCTAAGGTGGAACAGGTGGAGAAACTGCTCAAGGACGGCGTAAACGAGGCCGCTGAGAAGGTTGATCCAGAGGTGCTCAACAAAGTGAAGGAAGCTATGCTCAACCAGTATGACGTCAATTCGCGTACCAACAACTTCTGGCTCGGCAAGATTTACATGCTCAATAAGTTCGGCGTCGACGGATACACTGACTATAAAAAGACGGTGCAGGCCATCACTCCTGAAAAGCTGAGTGCGTTCATCAAGAATACATTCATTGCTTCTGGTCACCACGCTGAAATCGTCATGAACCCGGAACCCGCTGACAAATAAACTTTCTGCAATCATAACACAACTTCTATCCCAGTCCTCTCCTCAAAGGGAGGACTGGGTATTGTAAATATCATACTTATGCGGTTCTTTATCTATCTCTCTTACGATGGTGGCAGATACCACGGGTGGCAGGTGCAACCCAATGGCATTTCTGTGCAACAGACGCTTGAAGAATGTCTGTCTACTGTCATGCGTAGGGAGATAGGCGTCACTGGCGCTGGGCGCACTGATGCAGGGGTGCACGCGAGCATTATGGTTGCACACTTTGACTGGGATAATAATAATCCTGGCACGCCGCTGTCGCTGATAACGGAAGACGGTTTGCTCAATACAGCTCAACTCTCTTACCGACTCAACCGCATCCTGCCACACGATATCGCTATTCAGCGCATCGTACAGGTGCCTGATGACTTTCATGCGCGCTTCTCTGCCACTGCACGAACGTACTACTACTTCCTGCACGACGTGAAGGACCCCTTCCTATGCCAGTACTCTTACCGCACGCATTTCAACCTCGATTTCCAGGCTATGAACAGGGCGGCAGAGCTCCTGCTCGCTCACTCTGACTTCGCTGCGTTCTGTAAGAGTCATACTGATGTGAAAACTACTTTCTGCCATGTCACTCGCGCTGAGTGGCAGCAGATAGATGATCACAGATGGAGGTTTGTCATCACTGCCAACCGCTTTCTGCGCAACATGGTCAGGGCGGTGGTAGGCACGCTTGTTGAGGTGGGCAGGCATCGCATGACGCTAGACGACTTCCAACGTGTGCTCAACGGACGAAAACGAACGGCAGCAGGGGAGAGCATGCCAGCAAATGCCCTCTTCCTGGCCGATATCGTTTACCCCGACACTAATACCTCACCAACCTCCTCCTCTAAGACCAATCTCCCCCTCAAATACCAAACCTCCCCCTCTAAGATAGAGGGGGCCGGGGGAAGTGTGATGA
>OMSQ01000030.1 GCA_900313805.1 uncultured Prevotella sp.
CATACATCAGAGCTGTCTTGTCTACATAACACTGACCGGCGTTGCGCAGTTTCTCAAAGCGGAAGAAAAAAAAAAAAAAAAACAATACAGGGCCAAAAGCAACAGAATTATTTGCCTTATAGCGGGAATATGAATACCTTTGCACGATGACCACGTTACTATTGCTCATTGTATTGCTTATCTGCCATTATCTGGCTGACTTCTGCCTCACCCTGCGCGTTATGATCAGGGCAAAGGCAGACGGCAGACGGTTGTGGCCTATCATGTTGCATGCAGCCGTCCATGCGCTGTTGATTGGGGCGTGCCTCGTGGTATATGGTGTGAACTGGCAACTGTTGTTGATGCTGATGCTGGTGGAACTTCTCACTCATTTCCTGATAGATACAGCAAAGGCCCGTCTCTCGGCTGCGTGCCCTACCCTGGCCGACAGTCGGAGGAAACTATACTGGATGCTATACGGACTGGACCAACTGCTGCATCAACTGGTGGTGGTTGTGATATGGTATACGGCTACGTGTTGACAAATCATATTCTATACTGAACTAAAAAAATCACACTACGTTTGTACAAACGTTGAAAAGTTTGTACCTTCGCCACGAATTACAACTAAAGGAACGTAAGACACAAATTATGAGCAGACGATTCACCGACCGGCAGGTGACGATAATAGGTGTGATAATCGGTTTGCTGGTGACGCTGACCATAGCGGGACTGTGGCTTACCGTGAAGCATATAAGGGAGAAAAAGGACCACGAGCAATATGTGCGCGACTCGCTGCGTGAGGTCAACCGGCAGCGTGTGGCGGCGGAGTATGCTGCGGAAAAGGCGCTGGAAGACTCGGTGGAGGACTACAACCGCACTCACTCTGCCAGAGCCATCGCCGAGCGCATGCAGGTGATACTGGCTGGAGAGTTACAGCATAAAGGTCAGAAGCCCTACTACACCAGATACCGTACTGAGGGATTCCGTGAACTGATAGAAGAAGTGGCACAATACGAGCGCGACAGCGTAAGGCGTGGCGGTTCCTTCTACAACATACCTTTCTATAAGTACCTGCCCAAGCGAGACATAGTAGACTGCGAGATAACACGAGTGTACTATGTGACAGAGCGCACCGCGCTGGTTGACGTAAGGTATCTCCTACGCAACGACTCCATACCATCGAAAACCGCCATATACTACCTGCAATACGACGATGACGAATGGTGGGTGGACGACTGCGTGATAAATCAGGAGTCGGAGCGCAGGTCGCTGAAATGGTATATGGAGGGACTGTATTTCATGGAACAGCGCGACAGCGTGCAGATAGACTCCATACACCCCGGGCGTAATGACTATTACATTCCTCGCGAGATAGTGGACTCAATGAAGAAGGAACGTGAAGCAGAACGACGCGAGGCTGAAAGGCGACGGGCAGAAGAGAAGAAGAATGCGGAGAAAGAGAAGTCAAAAGCTTCTGCCGACAAGCCAAAAGACAAACCGAAGGCCACAAGCGACAAGCAAAAAGACAAGCCTAAGAATACGAGCGACAAGCAAAAAGACAAGCCTAAGAATACGAGCGACAAGTCAAAGACTTCAAGCGACAAATCAAAGGACAAGCAGAAGGCCACTAGCGACAAGCAGAAGTCTGCCACACCCAAGAAAAGCGACAAGAAATGAGGACAAGACACTTTTACTTGCTGTGCGTGACTGCGGCAGTGGTGCTGACTGTTTTTTCAGGGTGCGGACAGAAGTCCACCCCCTTGCAGCAGAAGAAGCATGCCAAGCCGTGGGCCGATGTTGACAGTACGGCTCAGATTGAGGCCGACCCTCAGGCTATTCACGAGGCTGACTCATTGGCCAAGGTTGACTCCATAGCAAGAGTAGACTCGATGGCACGTGCCGACTCCATAGCCCGCGCCGAGGCTGCCAAAGCCAGTTACCAGACCCTGAAAGGCACCATAGGCAACGCGGAGGCCCTGGTGCGCTTCAGCACCATCAACGGCCGTATGGTGATGGGCAATGCCGTGGTGGGCCGGGAAAAGATGGAGATAAGCGGTCAATATGCCGATGCGGAGCGCAGCGCTCTCACGCTTGACGAGATGAGTCGCGACCACAGCCATCCCACCCTGCACATGGAGATGCAAGCCACCGATGACGGGTTTCAAGGCACCTACACCAAGGGCAGTGAACAGGGTGCCGTGTCGCTAAAAAGAGAATAGGCTGTCAGACTACTTGCGCGGCTTGCGAAAAGCATTGCCAATGAGGAACAGCAACACTCCGAAGCCTACATACAGTACCAGGTAGAGGATGAAGCGCCATGTCTCACCTCCCATAGAAAGGTATTTCACACAAAGATATATGCCCACGGCTGCAATGATGACGCCGAGCACCATATTGATGATACCAACTGTCTTTCTCATGATAAAAACATAATAATTATTGCGCAAAAATAGCAATAAATTATGACAATACACGCTTTTTTCATACTTTTGCACTGAAATAATCAAAAAAAAACGACCTATGACACACAAACGACTGTTTATTTCACTCTGCGTGATGATGACCATTATGGTTGGCTGCGCACAGTCTACCGACAAAGCACAGTCACAAAGCAAGTCTGCCAAGAAGCAACAATCTGCTAGTGTTCATGACACGATAAAAGCTGCCAAGACTGCTCCGCAACCCAAGCGCACTGGCAAGAGCAGGATAGTGGAAGGCACATACGAGAGTGCTGTACTGGGCGCTCCACGCGACTACACCATATACCTGCCAAAGAGCTATGATGTGGAGCCCGACCGTCAGTATCCCATACTCTATCTGCTACACGGCATGCTCGACGACAATCACTGCTGGGTGACACGCGGCGGTCTGCAGCAGGTGGCCGATGAACTGATGGCCAAGGGCACATGCAGGGAGATGATAATAGTGACTCCATGCGCAGGCGGCGAGGCCAACAAGGACTGGAACGGCTATTTCAACATGAAAGGCTGGGCATACGAGACCTTCTTCTTCGATGAGTTCATGCCTTTTATAGAGAAGCAGTACAGGGTGCTCACCGACCGCGGTCATCGCGCTGTGGCCGGTCTGTCGATGGGTGGTGGCGGCGCCACCAGTTACGCCCAGCGCTATCCCGACCTCTTCTGCGCCGTATATGCCATGAGTGCACTCATGGACATAGTGCCACTGCCCGGCCACAAGGCTGGTCCCAACAGCATGGTGGGACTGATGAGCAGCAAGGTAGGTGAACTGAGTTGTTCGAAATTCATACGCAAGGCATCTGCCCAGACCATAGAGAAGATGAAAACCATAAAGTGGTACGTGGACTGCGGCAACAAGGACTTCCTGCTGAAGAAGAACCAGGAGTTCATGGCAGCCATGGACGCCCGCGGGGTGCCTTACAAGAAACAGATACGCAAGGGCACCCACTCATGGCAGTACTGGCATACAGGCCTGTATATCATGCTGCCCTTCATCAGCGAGAGCATGAGCGATTAGGGTTGCCAGCGAAGGGTCCAGAAGGCCACAGCCGAGGCAGCCGCCACATTGAGCGAGTCGACACCATGGTGCATAGGTATGCGCACCACATAGTCGGCTCGTTCGATTGTTTGTTGTGGCAGTCCATCGCCCTCATTGCCCAATATCACGGCCAACCGCTCTTCCTTGGCGAGAGCAGGATTGGTGACAGGCACGGAGCGCAGGGTGAGAGCCATGGCTGCCGTTCGGAAGCCACACTCGTTTACTGCCGTCTGCACATCCTGGCACCAGGTCCATGGCAACAGGAATACCGAACCCATCGACACGCGCACGGCACGACGGTTGAGCGGGTCGCACGACTGTGGCGTGAGCAGCACACCGTCCATGCCCAGGGCAGCAGCCGAACGGAAGATGGCACCCACATTGGTGCTGTCCACCACCCCATCGATTACTGCCAGGCGTCGTGCTCCCTCGCACACCTGAGCCACAGAGGGCAGCGAAGGGCGTCGCATGGCACACAGCACCCCACGGGTGAGTGTATAGCCGGTAAGGGCAGCCAGGAGTTCACGAGGACCAGTGTACACGGGTATATTGTCACCACGCGAGATGATATCTGCGGCATCTCCCGTGATGTGACGCTCTTCGCATAGTAGCGCCACAGGAGAGAAGCCGGCATCGAGAGCCACACGTATCACCTTCGGACTCTCGGCAATGAACACACCCTCGGAATTATCAATCTGCCGGCGCAACTGCGCCTCGGTGAGCGAGGCAAACATCTCCACACCTGGGTGTTGCAGACTGTCTATATGTATTATTGGCATGACGGAACGACTTTTTCTGCCGCAAAAGTACAAAAAAATGATTGCAAATAGCTTGTATACCGCATTTTTTATGTACCTTCGCGCCCGATTTAGTCCCCCGTTGTGAGGGGGTACCTCATAGCTAACAAATAAGGAACAATGAAAGTAATGAAATTTGGCGGAACATCCGTTGGTTCCGTAAAAAGCATTCTGTGCTTGAAACGTATAGTTGAGGCTGAAGCCAAGAAACAGCCCGTAGTAGTGGTGGTAAGCGCACTTGGAGGCATCACCGATAAACTCATCAGCACCTCGCACATGGCCGTTGCCGGCGACGAGCGCTACAAAGAAGAGTTTACCGAGATGGTGAACAGGCACCACCAGATGATAGACACCATCATCACCGACACCAAGAAGCGAGAAGACCTCTTCCGCCGCGTGGATGCGTTGTTTGAACAGTTGAAGAGCATCTATTTCGGCGTATTCCTGGTACATGATCTGAGTGAGAAGACGCACGACGCCATAGTGAGCTATGGCGAGCAACTGAGTTCGTGCATAGTGGCGGCCCTCATCAAGGGTGCCCGCTGGTTTGACTCTCGCCAGATGATAACCACCGAGCACAAGCAGGGCAAGCATGTGCTTTGCTCTGCCCTCACTTACGAGCGTGTGCAGACCACGTTTGCCGACATGCCTCGTATTTCTGTGGTGCCAGGTTTTATCAGCAGAGACCGCGACAATGGCGAGACCACCAATCTGGGGCGTGGCGGCAGCGACTATACCGCCGCCATCATAGCAGCAGCCCTCGAAGCCGAGGTGCTGGAGATATGGACCGATGTAGACGGCTTCATGACCGCTGACCCCAAGGTGATACACTCTGCCTATACCATACGAGAGCTGAGTTACATAGAGGCAATGGAACTGTGCAACTTCGGTGCCAAGGTGATTTATCCGCCCACTATATACCCCGTATGCGTGAAGCACATACCCATAAAGGTGAAAAACACCTTCCACCCCTCTGCACCTGGAACAATAATAAAGGACGAGATAGCCAATGACCAGAAGCCCATCAAGGGCATCTCCAGCATCAAGGGCACCACGCTCATCACTGTGACGGGTCTGTCTATGGTGGGTGTGATAGGCGTGAACCGCCGCATCTTCACCGCTCTGGCAGACGAGGGAATATCCGTATTCATGGTATCGCAGGCCTCATCAGAAAACTCCACCTCGATAGGTGTGCGCGATGAGGATGCCGACAAGGCAGTAGAGGTGCTCAACACTGAGTTTGCCAAGGAGATACAGACGGGTGCCATGTACAGCATGCATGCCGAGAGCGGACTGGCCACCATAGCCATAGTGGGCGAGAACATGAAGCATACACCCGGTATAGCAGGAAAACTCTTCGGCACACTCGGACGAAGCGGAATTAGCGTAATAGCGTGCGCCCAGGGAGCATCAGAGACAAACATCTCGTTCGTAGTGGAAGGACGCTACCTGAGAAAGTCGCTCAACGTCCTGCACGACTCGTTCTTCCTCTCAGAATACAAGGTACTCAACCTCTTCATCTGCGGTGTGGGCACCGTGGGCAGCAAACTCATAGAGCAGATACGCCAGCAGTATGAACCGCTGAAGAAGACCAACCGACTGAAGCTCAATGTGGTAGGCATAGCCAGCAGCAAAAACGCTATCTTCTCGCGCGACGGCATAGACCTGAGCAACTACCGTGAGCAGTTGAAGGAGAGAGAGATGACGCACATCGGTCAACTGCGCGACGAAGTGCTCAGCATGAACATCTTCAACAGCGTATTCGTAGACTGCACCGCCAGCAAGGAAGTGGCTGCACTATACCAGACATTCCTGGAGCATAACATCAGCGTGGTGGCAGCCAACAAGATAGCAGCATCGTCAGACTACGGCAGTTACGCCCGTCTGAAGCGCACCGCCACCTCACGAGGCGTGAAGTTCCGCTTCGAGACCAACGTAGGAGCAGGTCTGCCCATCATAGGCACCATCAACGACCTGCGCAACAGCGGCGACCGTATACTGAAGATACAAGCGGTGCTCAGCGGCACACTCAACTTCATCTTCAATGAGATAGCTGCCGATGTGCCACTGTCGGAGACCGTGCGCAGGGCCAAGGAACAGGGATATGCCGAACCCGACCCGCGCATCGACCTGAGCGGCATGGATGTGCTGCGCAAGCTGGTGATACTTACACGCGAGGCAGGCTACCGCATAGAGCAAGGGGATGTAGAGAAACACCTCTTCATTCCCGATGAACTGTTTGAAGGCAACATAGACCAGTTCTGGAAACTCCTGCCCACCGTAGATGCCGACTTCGAACAGCGCCGTCAGCGACTGGAGGCCGAAGGCAAGCGGTGGCGCTTTGTAGCCACCATGGACCACGGCAAGGCACGCATACAACTGGAAGAGGTGGAGAAAGGTCATCCCTTCTACAACCTGGAGGGTTCAAACAACATAGTGATGCTCACCACCGAGCGCTACCGCGAATACCCCATGCTCATACAGGGCTACGGTGCCGGTGCCAGCGTGACCGCCGCCGGCGTGTTCGCCAATATCATGTCTATAGCCAATATTTAAGACGATGAAACATATCATACTTCTGGCCGACGGCATGGCCGACCATCCCGTGGAACGACTGGGCGGGCTCACCCCTTTGCAGTATGCCAAGAAACCGTATATGGACCTGCTGGCACGCGAGGGGCGTTGCGGCCGACTTGTGACTGTGCCACAGGGTTACATGCCTGGCAGCGAGGTGGCCAACACCGCCATACTGGGCTACGACCTGGACACTGTGTACGAAGGACGCGGTCCCTTGGAGGCGGCATCCATAGGCTATGAGATGCGTGCCGACGACTTGGCACTACGCTGCAATATCATCACCCTGGCAGACGGACGAATAGTGACACATAACGGCGGTAACCTACAGACTGCCGACGGACGGATGCTGGTAGACTACCTGAACGAGCATCTGGCAGATGACCGCGTGCGCTTCATTGGCGGCATACAATACCGTCACTTGTTGGTGATACGCGGGGGCAGCAAACATATAGAATGTGCCCCGCCCCACGACCACCCCAACGAGGAGTGGCGTCCACTGCTGGTGCAACCCGAACCCGATGCTCCAGTGGAACCAGGACGCATGAGCGCTGCCGAGACAGCGGCACTCATCAACGACCTGATACTGCGATCGCAGGCACTGCTGGAGAAGCATCCGTATAATGTGGAACGCAAGGCCAAAGGTCAGCGCATGGCCAACAGCATCTGGCCCTGGAGCGGCGGCTACCGTCCGCAGATGCAGACACTCAGCGCACTCTATCCCGCCATCAACAGCGGGTCGGTGATATCGGCCGTGGACCTGATACGCGGCATAGGACACTATGCCGGACTGGACATCATAGAAGTAGAAGGTGCCACCGGACTGGCCGACACCAACTACGAGGGCAAGGCACAGGCAGCCATCGATGCCCTGCGCAGTCAGGACTTCGTGTTTCTGCACGTGGAGGCCTCCGACGCGGCCGGTCATGACGGCGACCTGGAACTGAAACTGCGCACCGTGCAGTACTTCGACCAGCGTATAGTGCGCCCCATATACGAGGAGGTGAGCAAATGGGAGGAGCCAGTATGTATAGCACTGCTACCCGACCATCCCACACCTGTGGAGATACGCACCCACGTGAACGAGCCCGTGCCCTTCGCCATCTGGCACCCCGGTATAGAGGCCGACGAAGTGAAGAAATACGATGAGAAGAGTGCCATAACAGGCAGCTATGGCATGCTCAGGCTACACGAATTTATGAACACACTGATGAACATCAACTGATATGAAATATTACAGCACCAACCGTCAGGCCCCTGAGGCCGACCTGCGCAAGGCAGTAGTGAAAGGACTGGCCGAAGACCGCGGCCTGTACATGCCCGAACATATCGAGCGTATAGAAGATAGTTTCTATGAGAATATCGACAAGATGTCTCTGCAAGAGATAGCCCACCGTGTGGCTCAGGCTTTCTTCGGCGAGGACGTGGAACCCGAGGCGCTGCGCCAGATAGTGTACGACACTCTGAGTTTCGACTGTCCGGTGGCACCAGTGTCCGACAACATCTATACACTGGAACTCTTCCACGGTCCCACGCTGGCCTTCAAGGATGTGGGCGCCCGCTTCATGGCCCGTCTGCTGCAATACTTCATCCGTCGTGAGGACAAGGGCGAGGTAAACGTGCTGGTGGCGACGAGTGGCGACACAGGCAGTGCCGTAGCCAACGGTTTCCTGGGTGTTGACGGCATACATGTGTATGTGCTCTATCCCAAGGGCAAGGTCAGTCCAATTCAGGAATGTCAGTTTACCACCCTCGGCCATAACATCACCGCCCTGGAGATAGACGGAGTGTTCGACGACTGCCAGCGACTGGTGAAGACCGCCTTCATGGATCAGGAGCTATGCAGCCACATCACACTGACGAGTGCCAACAGCATCAACGTGGCACGCTTCCTGCCCCAGGCATTCTATTACTTCAATGCCTACGCCCGCATGAAAGAACAGGGATGGACACGTACCGACGGACATGAGAGCAACCTGGTGATGTGCGTGCCATCTGGCAATTTCGGTAACATCACGGCAGCCCTTTTCGGTCGACGCATGGGACTGCCTGTGAAGCGCTTCATTGCCGCCAACAATGCCAACGACATATTCTACCAGTATCTGCAGACTGGCGAGTATCACCCCAAGGCGAGCGTGCAGACCCTGGCCAACGCCATGGATGTGGGCGACCCATCGAACTTCGCACGCATACTCGACCTCTACGGCAACAGCCATGCCCGTATCACGGCAGAGATAAGCGGTGCTACATACAACGACCAGCAGATAGCCGACACCATGCGGCGCTGCTATGAGAGTACTGGCTATGTGCTCGACCCCCACGGCGCATGCGGATACCAGGCGCTGAGCGACCTGCTGGCAGCCGACGAAGTGGGAGTGTTCTGCGAAACCGCCCACCCCGCCAAGTTCAAGGAGAAGGTGGATGACATACTGGGCATTGACGTTGCCATACCAGCGCGTCTGGCAGCCTTCATGCAGGGACAGAAGCAGAGTGTGCCGCTGAGCAGCGACTATGCCGAACTTCGAGCATATCTGATGAGCAAATAAGAAAGTAAAAGCGACGAAAGCAAATAAGTAATAAATCGAAAGGGGTATTCATTATTTTGATGAATGCCCTTTTTTTATTGAAAAAAGTAGGTTGTTTCTGCCTTTTTTTTCTTAAATTTGCAAGGAATAACAAATCAGTCCAATGACCTATATTCAACTGCCTGACGATACCATCCGCCCCCTGCCTTTTTATCTGGCCATGGAGGAGTATGTGGCCCGCGATATGGACGAGGACGACTGCTTCTTCATGTGGCAAGTGGCACCCACGGTGATATTCGGCAGAAACCAGTTGATGGAAAACGAGGTAAACATGGACTACTGCCAGCAGCACGGCATAGCCGTCTATCGTCGCAAGAGTGGCGGCGGCTGTGTGTATGCCGACATGGGCAATGTGATGCTATCGTATGTGACGAGCGGCGAGAGCGTGCAGTTCACGTACAACCGCTACGTGAGTATGGTGACAATGGTGCTGTGTGAGATGGGCATAGACGCCCGTGCCACGGGGCGCAACGACATACTCATCGGCGGTGCCAAGGTGTCTGGCAATGCCTTCTACCATCTGGCAGGTCGCAACGTGGTGCATGGCACACTGCTCTACGACACCTCTATGGAGAATATGACAGGAGCCATAACACCATCGCGAGAGAAGTTACAGAGCAAGGGTGTGGACAGTGTGCGACAGCACATCACACTACTCAAGGACCATACCACGCTCACACTGCCAGAAGTAAAGGAACATATCAGACGGCGGCTGTGTCGCGACACTCTGACCCTCACCACCGACGCAGTGGCCAGGATAGAGGAAATGGCTCAGGAGTATCTAGGCGATGACTTCATCAACGGCAACAACCCACGCTGCACCATCAGCCGCCGTAAGCGTATAGAAGGTGTTGGCGAGATGGAGGTGCTGATAGAGATGAACCACGGGCGCATACGTCACGTCACCATGAGAGGTGACTACTTGCAGACGGGCGACCTGGCAGCCCTGCTCAGCTGGTTGGAGGGGGTGACATTGGATGGCGAAGCACTTAGTAATGTGCTGCCGGCTGACATGAATGTGGTGATAGCCGGAATGACACGAGACAATTTTATAGAATTACTCATAAATCCTTGAATCAATATGGAAAACAAGAAGACATGTCTTTACGAGAAACACGTGGCACTGGGTGCGTTGATGCAACCTTTTGCCGGTTACATCATGCCCATACAGTATAGCGGCATAATAGACGAGCATCAGGCTGTGCGCCAGGCGTGCGGTGTGTTTGATGTGTCGCACATGGGCGAGGTGACAGTACGCGGCAAGGATGCCGAGCGCTATGTGAACCACATCTTCACCAACGATGTTACAGGAGCTCCCGATGGCAAGATATTCTACGGCATGATGTGCTATCCCGACGGTGGCACTGTGGACGACATGCTGGTTTACAAGATGGGCGAGCAGGACTACTTCATAGTAATCAATGCTGCTAATATTGACAAGGATGTGGAATGGATGCAGCAGCAGTTGGAAGGCTTCGACGTGGAGTTTGAGAACGTGTCGGAGCACTACGGTCAGTTGGCCGTTCAGGGTCCTCTGGCTGAGCAGGTGGTGCCCGAGGTGCTGGGTCTGGAGTGTGCCGACCTGACGTTCTACACCGGACGCCGCATAGAGAAGGACTGTGAGGTGCTGGTGGTGAGTCGCACAGGCTACACTGGCGAGGACGGATTCGAGATTTACGGCAGTGCCGAGTACATTGGCCGTGCCTGGGATGCACTACTGGCTTCAGGCCGATGCAAGCCCTGCGGACTGGGCTGTCGTGACACCCTGCGCTTCGAAGTGGGTCTGCCCCTCTACGGCGATGAGCTGTCGGCCGACATCAGCCCGGTGATGGCCGGTCTGTCAATGTTCTGCAAACTGGACAAGGAGTTCATCGGCCGTGATGCCCTGCTGAAGCAGAAGACCGAGGGAGTAGCCCGCCGTGTAGTGGGTATAGAACTGGCTGACCGTGCCGTGCCCCGCCACGGATATGCCGTGATGTGCGGTGATGAGAAGGTGGGCGAAGTGACCACCGGCTATCACATCATCTCTGCCGACAAGAGCGTGTGCATGGCACTGGTAGACAGCAAATACGCCAAACTGGGCACCCAGCTTCAGATACAGATTCGCAAGAAGACCTTCCCCGGTGTAGTGGTGAAGAAGCGCTTCTACGAAAAGCACTATAAGAAATAGGCGGAACCTGAAGAGTACAACAATTCACGAAACAGAAAAGCAACAACAATAAAAAACGCAATCGAATTATGGCAAAAGTAATGGAAGGACTCTATTATTCTGAGTCGCACGAGTATGTGAGAGTGGAAGGCGAATATGGCTATGTAGGTATCACCGACTATGCACAGCACGCCCTGGGCAATGTGGTATATGTAGACATGCCCGAAGTGGACGACGAGGTGGAAGCCGGCAGCGAGTTTGGCGCTGTGGAAAGCGTGAAGGCCGCCAGCGACCTTATTTCGCCCGTTAGCGGTACTGTGGTAGAGGTGAACGAGGCATTGGAAGACAAGCCCGAGCTGGTGAACGAGGATGCCTTTGCTAACTGGATTATCAAGGTAGAGATGAGTGACAAGGAGGAACTGGACCAGTTGATGGATGCCGCCGCCTACGAGGAGTTCTGCAAGGAGTAAGACACAGCACCTACAGTGATGAACTACAAGTATTTTCCCCATACCGATGAGGAAGTGCGCGAGATGCTGGAAAGCATTGGCATGAGCGAGTTGGGCGACCTGTACAGCGATGTGCCTGAGCAGGTGCGCTTCCGTGGCGACTACGACCTGCCATCTGCAATGAGCGAGATAGAGGTACGCCGCCATTTCGACATGCTCTGCCGTCAGAACCAGTCGCTCACCGTCTTCGCCGGTGCCGGAGTGTACGACCACTACACCCCATCGATAATACCCGACATACTGCGTCGCTCTGAGTTTCTCACCAGTTACACCCCGTATCAGGCAGAGATATCGCAGGGCACCCTGCACTATATCTTCGAGTTTCAGAGCATGATGAGCGAGCTCACCGGTCTGCCCATAGCCAATGCCTCCATGTACGACGGTGCCACTGCCAGTGCCGAGGCCATGCTGATGGCTGCCGCCAACAGCAAGAAGTGCAACAGGGTGCTGGTGTCGTCCACCATAGACCCCAAGGTGCTGGACGTGGTACGCACCTACGCCCATTTCCACGGTGTGGAACTGGTGCTCATTGGTGAGCGTGAAGGACTGACCGACCGCCAGCAGATGAGTGAGGAGTTGGAGCGTGGTGCCGCCGGCGTACTAGTGCAGCAGCCCAACTACTACGGTTATATAGAGGACTACGATGGTCTGGCCGATGAGTGTCATGCCCAGAAGTCGCTCTTTATGATGAACTGCGTGGCAGGCGACCTGGCACTACTCAAGACTCCTGGCGAGTGGGGTGCCGACGTGGCAGTGGGCGACGGTCAGTCGCTGGGCATACCCATGTGCTACGGCGGTCCGAGCGTGGGTTATATGTGCTGCACCGACAAGCTGATGCGCAAGATGCCCGGCCGTATAGTGGGCATGACGCGCGACAACCGCGGCCAACGAGTGTTTGCCCTCACCCTGCAGGCCCGCGAGCAGCACATACGCCGACAGAAGGCCACATCCAACATCTGCTCGAACCAGAGTCTGATGGCCCTCTTTGTCACCATATACCTCTCCGTGCTGGGCAAGGAAGGATTCCGCGAGGTGGCACAGCGCTCATACGATGCTGCCCATTACCTGCACGACCGTCTGTTGGCCACCGGTGCCTTCACCGACTACAGCACGGCACCTTTCTTCAATGAGTTTTGCGTGCGCTACACCGGCGATGCAGACCGTTTGCAGCGCCGTATGACAGAACACGGCATACTCTTCGGAGTGAAGACCGCAGACGGTGCACTCATCATAGCAGCCACCGAGAAGCGCACAGTGAAAGAGATGGAGCAAGTAATGAAAATCATTGAGGAGGACAGAGCATGAACAACAGACTATATGGCAATCTGATATTTGAACTCTCACATGCCGGACGGCGTGGTTTCAGTCTGCCTGCCAATGAATTTGGCACGCACGACATGCCAGAGTGGGCACAGCGCCAGACGGCAGCCGCCCTGCCCGAGTGTGACGAGATGACCGTGGTGCGTCATTACACCAACCACAGTCAGAATAATTTCGGCGTGAACAACGGTTTCTACCCCCTTGGCAGCTGCACAATGAAGTACAATCCAGTGATCAACGAGGAGATGACTGCCCTGCCACTGATGCAGAACCTGCACCCTGCCCAGGCTGAAGACACCTGCCAGGGAGTGCTGTCCATGATGTACGGCTTGCAGCATAAGCTCTCTGCCCTGACAGGGCTGAGTGCCTTCACCCTCAACCCCTTTGCCGGCGCCCATGGCGAACTCACGGGCCTGATGCTGATACGCGCCTATCATCATGAGAAGGGTCAGGATCAGCGAGTGAAGGTAATAGTACCCGACTCCGCCCACGGCACCAACCCTGCCTCGGCAGCTGTCTGCGGCCTGGAGGTGGTAGAGGTGAAGAGCACTGCCGACGGCATGGTTGACGTAGACGACCTGCGTGCCCTGCTTGACGACAAGGTGGCAGCAGTGATGATGACTAACCCCAACACCCTGGGACTCTTTGAGCGCCAGATACCCGAGATAGCGCGACTGGTGCATGCGAGCGGAGCCCTGCTGTATTACGATGGTGCCAACCTGAACCCCATGCTGGGCGTATGCCGCCCTGGTGACATGGGTTTCGATGTGATGCACATCAACCTGCACAAGACCTTCTCCACCCCTCATGGCGGCGGCGGTCCTGGCAGTGGTCCGGTAGGTGTAATTGCAGCCATGGAGCATCTATTGCCAAGCACCGTGGTGAAAGACGGCGACAAGTACACCATGCGCCGGAACCATGGTCAGGACGGACAGACACCCATCAGTGTGGGTGCCAATGCCGGCAATGTAGGTGTGATGATACGCGCTTACACCTACATACTCAGTCTGGGCCGTGAGAATATAAAGATGGTGGGTCCACTTGCCACTCTCAACGCCAACTATATCAAGGAGGCACTGAAGGACGACTATCTGCTGCCTATAGACACCGTGTGCAAGCACGAGTTTGTGTTCGACGGTCTGAAAGACAAGTCGACCGGTGTGACCACAATGGATGTGGCCAAGCGTCTGCTCGACTATGGTTATCATGCCCCCACCATCTATTTCCCGCTGCTCTTCCACGAGTCGCTGATGATAGAGCCCACGGAGAATGAGAGCAAGCAGACCATTGACGCCTTCATTGCCACCATGCACCGCATAGCCGAGGAGGCCCGCACCGAACCCGACACGGTGAAGAGTGCACCGCACAATACGCCTATCGGTCGCGTGGACGATGTGCTTGCAGCCAAGCATCCCGTGTTAACCTACAGGCAGATGACTGCCGAGGAGGCATGATGCACGAGAGTGATCTGATAATCATAGGCAGCGGCCCCGGCGGCTACCGTGCCGCTGCCTACGCTGCCCGTCAAGGCATGGCAGTGACCATCATGGAGAGAGGAGAAGTGGGCGGCACCTGTCTGAACCGCGGTTGCATACCCACCAAGGCCCTCTGCCGTGAGGCCGAGGTGTTGGAGACACTACGAGAGGCAGGCACCATGGGCATAGAGGATGTGACATACACATTCAACTACGGTGCTGCCATAGCCCGCAAGGACAGTGTAGTGAGCACCTTGCGTCAGGGAGTAGAGACACTGCTCGGCATGCCTGGCATCACTCTGGTCAGAGGCGAGGCGAGGCTGGCAGATACCAGCACCGTGATATGTGCCGGCGAACAGTACACTGCCCCCCATATCATCATTGCCACAGGCAGTCAGTCGAAGCTGTTGCCCGTGCCAGGCATAGACCTGCCACATGTGATGACCTCTACCAGCATGCTCAATGCTACGGAACTGCCCAAGCGTCTGTGCATCATTGGTGCCGGTGTGATAGGAATGGAGTTTGCCTCAGTGTATCGCTCCATGGGTGTGGAGGTCACAGTAGTGGAGTTTCTGAAGGAATGTCTGCCAGTGCTCGACAGTGATGTGGCCAAGCGTCTGCGTCAGCAGCTGTCGCGCCGTGGCGTGGAATTCTTCATGCAGAGTGGCGTCACCGCCATCACCGCCACCGAAGTAGTGTTTGAGCGCAAGGGCAAGGAGCAACGAGTGGA
>OMSQ01000112.1 GCA_900313805.1 uncultured Prevotella sp.
CCAGAGCCGGGGTCGAACCGGCACGGGTTGCCCCACTGGTGTTTGAGACCAGCGCGTCTACCGATTCCGCCATCTGGGCTTAAAGCGGTGCAAAGATACAAACAATTTTCTAACTGACAAATTTTTCGGCCATTATTCGCTCTGCAAGGAACCAATAATGGCCGAAAAAGAAGTAGCCTGTCAGCTATCAATCGTCGTATCTGAATGCGCCCGACTGTCTGTAGTCTATCGCCACTTGCCACTTGCCATTGTCAGCCTTTGAGAGCGATATGCCCAGGGTGATACTCTCATCGTCAAACAAGACAAATTTCTGAACAGACTTGTCCTTCTTGTCTGTCTTAAACTCCTTGTACTTGTTTGAGTAGTATGCTTCCAATCTGTCAAAAGCCTCTGTGGCCTTGGCCTCATCATCGTAACTGCTGCTCAGTGTGGTGATGAACACTAACGACTCGAACAGGTTGAACCTGGCTTCTTCGAACTGCTCGCCGTTGTATTCAATCTTCTCCTTTACAATGAGGTCGTTATTCTTTTCTTCAAACTTGTAACCAGCCTTCTTCAGAAGATCTTTTGCGCCTTCGGTGGTCTCTCCAAGTGATATACCGAATACCTCGTCATTGATGGAGGTTGCGGCTGAGTCTGCTTTTGCAGTGGTTCCATTATCAGTGGAAACTGTTTCATTGGTCGCAGAAGCGGCTTCTTTGGTGTCTTTTGAATTGGATGCCCCACAAGCTGTGATGACCATGGCGGCGAATGCCATCATTAAATATACCTTCTTCATGATATGAAAATTTTATTAGTTTATATTCTGCTGCAAAGATACTTTAAGTTTGCAATAAACAAGAAAAAAGATAATTTTATTTGTCACTTCGGGCAAAAGTATCTTTGTGGAGGCAAAGCTGCACCTCAACAACAAAAATATACGAGCATATTTTGTGTTGTCTTCGGTTTGCACTAATTTTAGATAAATTAGGCTGTATCTCGGAAATAAAAATGAATATATTCATTTTGTATTTCTCTCAATTTGCACTAATTTTGCGGTGTGAAAAAGTTTGTATCGCTTTCGAATAGTCTCACTTACCGCATTATGGCGGTGGTGCTGGTGATGATGGCTGTCGTCACCGGCATCGTCTATTTCCATGTGAGAGAATACATGCAAAACGAGGCAGAGGAGCGATATCAGGGTGTATTAGAGAGAGATCACGAAGAGTTTCGCCGACGACTGTCGGATGTGAGGGTGGCCACGAAAAACAACCTGTACAACGTGGAGCGTGATATTGAAAACCCAGATGTAATAATCAAGCACCTGGAGCGGATATTGCGCGTAAATCCCACAATCATCACATGCGGACTACTTTACCAGCCCGGTCATTTCCCTGGCAGAGGACGCTGCATGGAACTCATTGCCACACGCGACTCTGCCGGTGTGATACATACCAGCAAAATAGAAAACGACGACAACGCCTATGCCGAAAGGTACTGGTTCAAGGACGGTATAGAGAATGACACAGCACAATGGTCTGACGTCTATTTCGAGTATGACCTCATTCCTGGTGTTACAGGCCGCCGGCAACTGACCACCTATTACGAGCCCGTGCACGACAAACAGGGGCGGCCCGTGGCGCTGTTTTGTTCCGACTTGCCCCTCGACTTCCTGAGCTACGAGATAATGGATGACCTGATGGAGAAAATCCACAAGTATGAGAAGGGTAGCAAACACCATTCCTACAACTTCGTCATAGACCATGATGGCACCTACATAGTACATCCTGATGAAAGACGTATACTCAATGCCAACTTCTTTGAAGAGTCAAAACGCTCGCTCAATAAGGTTGATGACCAGGTGTCAGCCAGTATGCTGAGAGGCGAGAATGGGTCAGCCCTGGTGGAGGTCGACGGTGTGCCTTCGTGGATATACTACAGGACAGTGAAACACATGGACTGGATGATTGTCATCGTGGTTCCAGAAGAGGTCATCTCTCTCAATGGTCGTATGCTGAACACCATCATCCTGATGGTGGCAATCTTAGGCCTTCTTGTCATCTATTTTATCTGTCGGCGCATGATACGTCGCACCACCAAACCACTGAACCGTTTTGCACGCTCTACGCGAGAGATGGCTAAGGGAAACTTCCAGTCGCAACTGCCTGAGGTTGAGGAAAACAACGAGGTGCGGGTGCTCCACGATGCGTTTGCAGACATGCAACATTCTCTTGCCGACTATGTGGACAAACTGCAGAAGACCACATCCGAGAAAGCCTCTATAGAGCAGGAACTCAAAATTGCCAACGGCATACAGATGGCGCTGCTGCCAAAGACTTTTCCTGAGCGCAGCGATCTCAGCCTCTATGCCTTCGTTGACCCGGCTCTCGAGGTGGGCGGCGACCTCTACGACTTCTTCCTCCGCGACGACCGTCTCCTGTTCTGCATAGGCGACGTCAGTGGCAAGGGTGTGCCGGCAGCACTGATGATGGCCGTCATGAGAGCCATGTTCCGCAGCGAGGCACGAAGGGGAGACAGCGCATCCGCCATTGTCAATACTATGAACCACAACCTGAGTTATGAGTACACCGCAGGTTACTTCGTGACGATGTTTGTGGGTATCCTCGACCTGCGCACCGGCCACCTCGACTACTGTAATGCCGGTCATGAACATCCGCTGGTGTCAGGTGAACCGCTGCCTGTCAAGCGTAACCTACCTGTGGGAGCACTGCCCGATTGGAACTATGAAGGCCAGGAGGCAACACTGCAAAGTGGCGACACTCTGTTCCTATATACCGACGGCCTGAGTGAAGCTAAGAACGCTGATAACAAACTCTTCGGACGCCAGCATGTTCACGACCTGGTGAACAAGCACAACGACTGTACACCGCGGCAAATGGCAGAACTGGTGAAAAAGGAAGTGGGTGCCTTCGTGGGTGATACAGAACAGAGCGACGACCTCACTCTGCTCATCATCAAATGGCAGCAGCCAGAAGTATTCAACAGCCGCCTGACTATGCGTGCCGACATGGACGACATAGAACAGATAGACCAGTTCATTGCCGAAGCCTCACAGCAGGCACAATTCTCAACCAAGGAAACCAAGCAGATGCGCCTGGCCATAGAAGAGGCTGTGGCCAATGTCGTCAACTACAGTCAGGCCACATACGTCAACCTGGACGCCTCTGTCAATGACCGGCAAATGAAAGTGACCATCACCGACGACGGCATACCCTTCGATGCTACTGCCGACTCGACTACAGACCTCTCTTTGTCGCCCGACCAGCGCCCACCCGGCGGACTGGGCATCATGCTGCTTCATCGGATGACAGATATGCTCGAATATAAACGCACCGACAACAGCAATGTGCTCACGATAGTGAAAAAAAGAAAATAATGCAAAATATATAATCCATGGCAATCAACATTTCTATAAAAGAACAAGCAGGACGACTCGTGGTAACTGTAGAGGGCGACCTGAACAATACGGCCACTAAGCAGGCCGTGCAAAGTTTTGCACCGATATATGAACATACCGACTGCGACGTGGCCATAGAGTGCTCAAAACTCAACTATATATCAAGTAGCGGACTGCGCCTGATGCTCGACATATACAAGCACACCCGAGCCAATGCCCACAACGCCATCCTCTGCCATCTGCCCGATGATATAAAGGAAGTGTTCGACCTCAGCGGTTTCCTGCAACTCTTCAAAGTGGAGGACTGATAAGCAGTACTACTATGGACAAAGATGAAATGACACGCCTGCAGGCCGAGAACGCACGCCTGCAAGCAGAGGTGAACGAGATACGCCAGGAGATGGAGCAACTGAAGGACGCTCTGGTGAGGATGGTAAACCGCAATCTAGACCTCTCCGAACGGCTGGAGAAAGATGACGAACTGCGCCGACGTGTGGAAGTGGCCAGGGAAATAATGGACAACCGAGTGGAGCGACAGCGCAATGCAGACCTGAAGGACGACGGCGTGCTCATGGCACTGATAGAGGAACTCGTGGAGAAAGACCGCCCACACCTGAAGCCTGAGTTTGATGCAGCGGCACTGGCCGAACTGCTAGGCGTGTCGCCACACAGGCTGGCCTTGCTCTTCCGTCACCAGACGCGATATAACACCCCGGAGGCATACATTGACAACCTGCGCACACTCGCCGCTCTAAGACTGTTGCGCGACAAGTCGATGTACACCATTCCCGTGATAGCTGAGGAAGCCGGTTTCTCAAGCGTACGCACCCTGCAACGACGCATACAGGAGGCCATAGGCATGACTCCGGTAGAATACAGACTGATTTTCACCAGAGACCAATAGAATAAACAATAACAGAGAATGCGAAACATTATAATGCGACTATTCGTGCTGACCGCCATTATCATGATGACGGCGGCTACATCCATGGCACAGAAAGGCAACAGACAACTCGACGTGGCAAAAAACCTCGACATCTTCAACACCATCTACAGAAACCTGGAACTGATGTACGTGGATACGCTCGATGCAAATCAAGTGGTGGGCACTGCCATTCAGGCCATGCTGCATAGTCTGGACCCCTACACCGAGTACTACGCCGAGGAAAACATGGGGGAACTCAAGGAACTCTACACTGGCAAGTTTGCCGGCATAGGGGCGCTCATCAGGTACAACGCACAACTGAAGCGGGTGGTGATAGAAGAACCATACGCGGGTATGCCAGCTGATGAGGTGGGACTGAAGAAAGGCGACGTGATACTGAGCATCGACGACTCGCTGATGACCGACAAGTCGGTGAGTTATGTGAGTGAACACTTGCGCGGCGACCCGGGCACCACCTTCGTGCTCAAGATACAACGACCGTCAACAGGCAAGAAGATGCAGATGAAAATCACACGACGCACCATACAGATGCCTTCGGTGACATACTACGGCCTGCTGCCCGACAGCATCGGATACCTGGGACTGAGACAGTATACCGAGGGATGCAGCAAGGACGTACGCAGGGCCTTTATAGAGATGAAAGACCGCGGTATGCGCGGTTTCGTGCTCGACCTCAGAGGAAATGGAGGAGGCGCTGAGGCAGAGGCTGTGGAGATAGTGAACATGTTTGTGCCCCAGGGGGAACTGATAGTGAGCAATCGCGGTAAACTGGCACGGGCCAATCGCGACTACCACACCAAGGTGGAACCCATAGACACCATTATGCCCGTGGTGGTGCTGGTGAACGACAATACCGCATCGGCTTCTGAAATCACGGCAGGTGCCCTGCAAGACCTGGACCGCGCCGTGATACTGGGTACACGCACCTACGGCAAGGGACTGGTGCAGATGAGCGTGGAACTGCCATACAACGGATCGCTGAAACTCACTTCAAACAAATACTATATACCTTCGGGTCGTTGCATACAGGCCATCAACTATAAACACGGCAAGACGAGCAGCGCAGAACATATACCCGACTCGCTCACACACGTGTTTTACACACGCGCCGGACGTGAGGTGCGCGATGGCGGAGGTATCACTCCGGATGTGGTGCTGAAGTCTGACTCGCTGCCCAATATAGCCTACTATCTGGCTTCGTCGGGACTCGACTCCACAGAGGTTCTGCACAACTATGTGGTGGACTATGTGGCACGACACCCGCAGGTGGCTCCGCCGTCGCAGTTCACCCTGTCAGACGCCGACTATGAACTGTTCAAGAAAAAGGTGATGGAAAGCGGGTTCTCGTATGACCCAGAGACTGCCAAGTATCTGGAGCAACTCATAAAACTGGCACGATTTGAAGGGTATTATGATGAGGCTAAGGCCGACTTTGACAACCTGCAGAGCAAACTGAAACACAACCTCGCACATGACCTCGACTATCACAGACCACAGATACAGCGTATCATAGAAACGGAACTGATGACAGCCTACTATCATCAGGCAGGAGCCGTGGAGAACAGTCTGCGCTCCGACAAACAGATGACAGAGGCACGCAGACTGCTGCTCGCACCCGACGAATACAAAAGCCTGCTCAGGCCAAAGAATATAGCGAAAAAATAAAAATATATACGAAAAACTTGTAAGGTAGCAAAAAAGTACGTACCTTTGCACCGTTCAGTGGAATGAGGGGCTTCCGGAAAGCCTCTCATTTTCATTTTTACACCAAATTCAAAGTATGATAGACAAGAAAGTAGTAGAAAATCTAGTCAATGAGTGGCTCACCGACCGCGACTATTTCCTGGTGAGCGTAGAAGTGAGTACCGACAACCGTATCGTAGTAGAGATAGACCATGCCGATGGCGTGTGGATAGACGACTGCGTGGAGTTGAGCAAGTACATCGAAGAACGTCTCGACCGTGAGGTGGAAGACTATGAACTGGAAGTGGGATCGGCAGGACTCGGACAGCCTTTCAAAGTGCCACAGCAGTACCACAACTTCGTGGGAAAAGAGGTGGAAGTGATGGACGCCCAGGGACACAAGGTGCACGGACTGCTCCAAGATGTGAATGGAGAAGAGTTTACTGTGACAGTAAAGGAAAAGGTGAAAACAGAAGGCAAAAAACGCCCACAGATGCAGGACGTGCCTCACACATACAACATGAATCAAGTAAAATATACAAAATATCTAATCAGTTTCAAGTAAATCATGGCAGCAAGAAAAACGGCTAAAGAGGGCTCAAACCTGATAGAGACCTTCAAGGACTTTAAGGAAACAAAGAATATTGACCCCACCACTATGGTGAGCGTGCTCGAAGAGAGTTTCCGGAATGTGCTGGCGAAAATATATGGCAGCGATGAAAATATCGATGTCATCGTCAATCCCGACAAGGGCGACTTTGAAATATACCGCAACCGCGTGGTGGTGCCCGACGGCGAGGTGAACGATGAAAACCGCGAGATAAGCCTCAGCGAGGCTCAGAAGATTGAGCCCGACTATGAGGTGGGAGAAGATGTGTCAGAGCGAGTGGACTTCAATAAGTTCGGACGCCGGGCCATTCTCAATCTCAGACAGACTCTGGCATCGAAGATACTGGAACTGGAGCACGACTCTCTCTATCAGAAGTACAAGGATCGTGTGGGTGAGGTGATAAGCGGTGAAGTGTATCAGATGTGGAAACGCGAGGTGCTCGTGGTGGATGATGAGAACAATGAACTCATTCTGCCGCGCAGCGAACAGATACCACGCGACCAGTATCGCAAAGGCGAAACCATTCGCGCCGTCATACATCAGGTGACCAATGACAACAACAACCCAAAAATCATACTCTCGCGTACAAGCAATGTGTTCCTGCAGCGCCTGCTCGAAGCAGAGGTGCCCGAAATAGCCGATGGACTCATCACCATCCGAGGCATAGCACGTATGCCGGGAGAAAGAGCCAAGATAGCCGTGGAGAGCTATGACGACCGCATAGACCCCGTAGGAGCATGTGTGGGCGTGAAGGGAAGCAGGGTGCACGGCATAGTGCGCGAACTGTGTAATGAAAACATAGACGTGATACGGTATACTCAGGATACAGAGCTCTATATCAAGCGTGCTCTCAGTCCTGCCAGGGTAAATGAGATACAGTACGACACCAACGAGATGAAAGCACGTGTGTTCCTCGCACCTGAGGAGGTGTCGCTGGCCATAGGCAAGAACGGACTCAATATCAAACTGGCATCGCTGCTCACCGGATTTACCATTGACGTGTTCCGTGACAGTAGAGATGCTGCTATGGACGAAGAGGACGTGAACCTCGAGGAGTTCTCCGACGAGATAGACGCCTGGATCATAGATGCTATCAAGGCTCTGGGATACAATACCGCCAAGCAGGTGCTGCGCGCACCCAGAGAAAGACTGGTCAACGAGGCCGACCTGGAAGAGGAACAGGCCGACGAGGTGCTCAGCATACTGGCCAGAGAGTTTGCCAATGGCGACGAGTCATGGAACAACGCTCCAGCTGCTCCCTCTGCTGCTGACTTGGAGGCTCTGAAAGCCAAATTCCAAGGATAAGCATTTCTATTATGTAAAAACAACGATGGGCCGAACCCACTTTTAAACACAAATCAACAAAGAATGGCAGTCAGACTAAGTAAAGCAGTAAGAGAACTAAACATAGGACTAAAAACGGCCGTTGACTTCCTGGAGAAGCACAAGGACCTGGGCGAGGTGAAAAATGACCCCAACTTCAAGATAACCGACGAACAGTTTCAACTGCTTGCGGCCAACCATAAGAAGGACAAGGACATTCGCACCCAGGCCGACAAAATGAAGAAACCTAAGGAGAAGAAACGCGAAGAGCGACCTGCCGACAACAAGGCTGAATCGCTGCTCGAGAACAAACGACAGCAGTTTACTCCGTTGGGTAAGATTGACTTAAGTTCGCTGAACAAACCCAAAAGCACTCCGGCAAAACCTGTCGAAGAAGAGAAACCTGTGGTGGTGGAACAACCTGTGGCAGAACAGCCCGTGGAGAAGGAGGAGACTACTCTGGTGGAATCAGAAGCGGTAATGATACCGGAACCTGTAATGGATGAACAGCCAAAAGAGGTGGAATATAAGACTGAAGATGAACCGGAAGAGACTGTCGCAGTCACATCGACACCTGAGGAGGAGAAAACTGTACACGTGGAGACTCCGGCAGAGGTGGAGACACCTGCCGACAATGACGAGTACGACGTGGAGGACGAACCTGAAGAACAGACTGAACAGGAAGACACCGCGAATGATGCTCCCACAAGCAATATCTTCACTCTGCACAATACCGAAAATATGGGACCGAAGGTGAATGTGGTGGGCAAGATAGACCTTGCCGCACTCAACCAAAGTACCCGACCAAAGAAGAAGTCTAAGGAGGAGCGCAGGAAAGAGCGTGAGGAGAAGGCTCAGCAGCAAAGTGGTGGCCAGCGTAAGCGCATCCGTACCAACAAGGAACGGGTGGACATCAATGCCGTAATCAGTCAGAATGGCAAGAGCCAGGACAACAAGAACAACGGTGGTAATAATAACAACAACAATGCTGCCGCACAGGGCAAGAAGCAGAAAAACCGCAAGCGCAACCAGAAACCGCTGGAGGTGAACGAGGAGGATGTGGCACGTCAGGTGAAGGAGACTCTGGCCCGACTCACATCCAAAACGCAGAACAAGAAGGGTGCTAAGTATCGCAAGGAGAAGAGAGAGGCCGTGCAGGAGAAACTCCAGGAGGAGAATGAAGCACTGCGCGCTGAAAGCAAGATACTGAAACTCACCGAGTTTGTTACCGTCAGCGAACTGGCCACCATGATGAATGTGCCGGTCAACAAGGTGATAGGCACATGTATGAGCCTGGGTCTGATGGTGAGCATCAACCAGCGTGTGGATGCAGAGACCATCAATATCGTGGCAGATGAGTTTGGCTTCAAGACCGAGTATGTGAGTGCTGAGGTGAGCGAGGCTATACACGAGGCCGATGACGATGAGAACGACCTCATACCACGCGCTCCTATCGTCACCGTGATGGGACACGTAGACCATGGTAAGACGTCGCTGCTCGACTATATACGTAAGACTAATGTCATAGCAGGTGAGGCCGGCGGTATCACACAGCATATCGGTGCGTACAACGTGACTCTGGCAGATGGACGTCATATCACTTTCCTCGATACCCCCGGTCACGAGGCATTCACTGCCATGCGTGCCCGTGGTGCACAGGTCACGGATATTGCCATCATCATCATCGCAGCCGATGACAGCGTGATGCCTACTACCAAGGAGGCCATAGCACATGCACAGGCAGCAAACGTGCCTATGGTGTTTGCCATAAACAAGATAGACAAGCCCGGAGCCAATCCCGACAAGATACGTGAAGACCTGGCCAACATGAACCTGCTCGTGGAGGACTGGGGCGGCAAGTACCAGTGTCAGGAGATATCTGCCAAGAAGGGCCTGGGTGTGGACGAACTGTTGGAGAAGGTGCTGCTCGAGGCTGAGATGCTCGACCTGAAGGCCAACCCCAACCGCAAGGCTACAGGCAGCATCATCGAGTCGTCGCTCGACAAAGGCCGCGGATACGTGTCGACTGTGCTGGTGAGCAATGGTACGCTCAAGGTGGGCGACGTGGTGATAGCCGGTACTGCACACGGACGCATCAAGGCTATGTTTAATGAGCGCAACCAGCGCATGCAGCAGGCACGGCCCGCAGAACCCGCTATAATACTCGGACTCAACGGCGCTCCCACGGCTGGCGACAGCTTCCATATCATGGAGAGCGAACAGGAGGCACGCGAGATAGCCAACAAGCGTGAACAACTGCAGCGCGAGCAGGGACTGCGCACACAGACCCGACTCACACTCTCCGACATCAGCCACCGTATAGCACTGGGCGAGTTTAAAGAACTAAACCTGGTGGTCAAGGGCGATACCGACGGTTCTATAGAGGCACTGAGCGACTCGTTCCTCAAACTCTCTACAGAGAAGATAAATGTGAACGTGATACTCAAGGCCGTGGGACAGATAAGCGAGAACGATGTGCAGATGGCTTACGCATCAGATGCCATCATCGTGGGCTTCCAGGTGAGACCTTCGGCTGCCGCACGTAAACTGGCTGAGCGCGAGGGCGTGGAGATAAATACCTATTCCGTGATTTACGATGCTCTGGAAGACGTGAAATCGGCCATGGAGGGTATGCTCGACAAGCTCAAGAAAGAGGTGGTCACCGGACAGGTGGAGGTGCGCGAGGTTTACCACATCTCCAAGGTGGGTACTGTGGCCGGTGCCATGGTCACCGAGGGTAAGGTACACCGCACAGACAAAGCCCGACTGGTGCGCGACGGCATAGTGGTGCACACCGGAGCCATCAATGCTCTCAAACGCTATAAAGATGATGTGAAGGAGGTGGGTGTCAACTTCGAATGTGGTATCAGTCTGGTCAACTTCAACGACATACAGACGGGTGACATAATCGAGACATTCACTGAGATAGAGATACAACAGAAACTTTAAGTGAGCAAGGCCCCTCGGATACGTCAGGAGGGGCCAAACTCATATATAAGGCATGCAGACCAACGACAACAGCAATCAGTTAGTACGCCAGGTGGCGGAGAAAAAATATGAATATGGCTTCACCACTGACATACATACTGAGATAATAGACCATGGACTCAATGAGGAGGTGGTGCGCATCATCTCTGCCAAGAAAGGTGAGCCGGAATGGTTGCTGCAGTTCCGACTGGAGGCACTGCGCTTCTGGCAGCAACAGCAGCAGCCATCGTGGGCACATGTGCATCTGCCGCCCATCGACTATCAGGCCATATCATACTATGCGGACCCATTGGCTAAGCCACGGACTAAGGATGGGAAAACACCAACCAACGAGGATATAGACCCGGAACTGATGAAAACGTTCGATAAACTGGGTATACCCCTCGAGGAACGACTGGCTCTCAGCGGTATGGCCGTGGATGCTATCATGGACTCGGTGTCGGTAAAGACGACATTCAAGGAAAAACTCTCCGAACTGGGCATCATCTTCTGTTCCATAGGCGAAGCCGTGAGAGAACATCCCGACCTGGTGAGACAATACCTGGGTACGGTGGTGCCTTATCGCGACAATTACTTCGCTGCACTCAACAGCGCCGTCTTCAGCGATGGCTCATTTGTCTACATACCCAAGGGCGTGCGCTGCCCCATGGAGCTGAGCAGCTATTTCCGCATCAATGCCCGAAATACAGGACAGTTTGAACGAACACTCATCATAGCCGAAGACGACTCGTATGTCAGTTACCTGGAAGGCTGTACGGCTCCTATGCGTGATGAAAACCAGTTGCACGCAGCAATAGTGGAAATCATCGTCAACCACAGAGCAGAGGTGAAGTACTCTACTGTGCAAAACTGGTATCCGGGCGATGAGAACGGTCGCGGCGGGGTGCTCAACCTGGTGACCAAGCGCGGTGAACTGCGTGGCGATGACAGCCGGCTGTCGTGGACACAGGTGGAGACAGGCTCGGCCATCACATGGAAATACCCGTCGTGTGTGCTCAGAGGTGACAGGTCGCAGGCGGAATTCTACTCGGTGGCGGTAACCAACAATCATCAGGAGGCTGACACGGGTACTAAGATGATACATCTGGGACGTGACACACACAGCACCATCATATCAAAGGGTATCAGTGCAGGAAAGAGCCAGAACTCCTACCGCGGCTTGGTGCGAGTGTCGGCCAAGGCAGACAATGCACGCAACTACTCTTCGTGTGACAGTCTGCTGCTTGGCAGCGAATGTGGGGCTCACACCTTCCCATACATGGATGTGCACAACCCCTCGGCCATAGTGGAACACGAAGCCACTACAAGCAAGATAAGCGAACAGCAACTCTTCTACTGTAACCAGCGCGGCATACCCACAGAGCAGGCCGTCAGTCTCATTGTCAATGGTTATGCCAAGGAGGTGCTAAACAAACTGCCAATGGAGTTTGCTGTAGAGGCGCAGAAACTGCTCTCTGTCTCGCTCGAAGGAACAGTGGGATAAAAACCGTCTTAATAACGATATAACGTAATAACGAAATAGCGAAACCATCGCATGGAAAAGATGTTAGAAGTGAAAGACTTGCATGCCACTATCGGTGGCAAAGAGATATTACGTGGCATAAACCTCACCATAGCAGAGGGTGAGACACATGCCATCATGGGACCAAACGGCTCGGGTAAGAGTACACTCAGTGCTGTGCTCGTGGGAAATCCCATGTATGAGGTCACTCAAGGCAGTGTCATCTTCCGTGGCAAAGACCTGCTGGCCATGAAACCCGAGGACAGGGCTCATGAAGGACTCTTCCTCTCTTTCCAGTATCCTGTGGAGATACCAGGTGTGTCAATGACTAATTTCATGAAGGCTGCCATCAACGAGAATCGTAAGTACCATGGCTTGGCTCCGCTTACGGCTGCTGAATTTCTGAAACTGATGAAGGAGAAGCGCAAGGTGGTGCAACTGGACAGTCGCCTGTCGTCGCGATCTGTCAACGAGGGCTTCTCGGGAGGTGAGAAAAAACGCAACGAGATATTCCAGATGGCCATGCTCGAACCACAGTTGGCCATCCTCGATGAGACGGACTCAGGACTGGACGTGGATGCCATGCGCATAGTGGCCGACGGTGTGAACATGCTGAAGAATGAACACAACTGCCGTATCGTCATCACACACTACGACCGTCTGCTCGAGATGATACGTCCCGATGTGGTGCATGTGCTCTATCAGGGTCGTATAGTGAAGACCGGTGGGGCTGAACTGGCACTGCTCATACAGGAGAAGGGATACGAGTGGATAAAGGAGGAACAGGCATGACCCATAGCGAACAGCAGTATACAGACCTGTTCACAAAGCAGAGACGACTGATAGACGGGCATGCCGCAGAGGTGATGAACGCACGTCGCGAACAGGCCTTTAGCCACTTCTGTCAGAACGGACTGCCTACACGCCGTGTGGAGAGGTATAAGTATACCGACATGCAGAAGATGTTTGAACCTGACTATGGGCTTAATCTCTCACGGCTTAATATACCTGTAGACCCTTATCGTGCTTTCCGCTGTGATGTGCCCAATCTGAGCACATCGCTCTACTTCGTGGTCAACGACACGTTTTACGACAAGGTGCTGCCCAAGACTCCTCTGCCTGAGGGCGTGGAAGTGGAGGGTATGGCTCTCTTTGCACAGCGTCATCCACAACTGGCAGAAAAGTATTATGGTAGTTTGGCTGACACTGCCGACGACGGGGTGACAGCTCTCAATACTATGCTGGCTCAGGATGCTCTGGTGGTGTACGTGCCACGCGGGGTGAAGGTGGAGCGCACCATACAGGTAATCAATATACTCAGGTCTGACGTAGACCTGATGGTGAACCGCCGTGTACTCATCATCCTCGAAGAGAGGGCAGAGGCGCAATTGCTCTTCTGCGACCATGCTGCCGACGACCGCAACTTCCTCACCACACAGGTGGTGGAGGTGATAGTAGGCAAGGGGGCTCAACTCCAACTCTACTGCATGGAAGAGACGCACCACAAGAATCACCGTGCCAGCAATGTGTATATCCGTCAGATGGCCGACAGCCGTGTGTTGCACAGCGTCATCACCCTGCACAATGGAGAGACACGCAACCGTACCGACCTCGTTTTCGCTGAACCGGGAGCCCAGTGCATGATGCTGGGGTGCGTGATAGCCGACCGGCAGCAGCATGTGGACAACAACACGCTGATAGACCACCGCGCCAGTCACTGCACATCGGACGAGTTGTACAAGTATGTGCTCGACGAGCAGGCTGTGGGCGCCTTTGCTGGCAAGGTGCTCGTGCGACAGGGAGCTCAGCAGACGGTGTCGCAAGAGACCAATCAGAACCTTATCACAACTGAGCAGGCGCGCATGTACACGCAGCCCATGCTCGAAATCTATGCCGACGACGTGAAATGTGCGCACGGCAGTACTGTGGGACAGCTCAATGATGCCGCCCTGTTCTATATGAGGCAAAGGGGCATAAGCGAGAAAGAGGCCAAACTGCTGCTCGAACAGGCGTTCATAGGCGAGGTGATAGAGAAAATACAGGTGGAACCACTGCGCGACAGACTCAGGTATCTGGTGGAGAAACGGTTCCGCGGTGAACTGAACAAATGCGAGGGGTGTAAACTCTGTCGCTGAAATCATGGAGGAGAGGGTTATGTTATATGATGTAGACAGTATCCGAAAGGACTTTCCTATACTTTCCAGACAGGTGTACGGACGACCATTGGTGTATCTGGACAATGGGGCAACCACCCAGAAACCCATACAGGTGCTCGATGCCATGCGCGATGAGTATCTCAACGTGAATGCCAATGTGCATCGAGGTGTGCACTACCTCTCGCAGCAGGCCACCGAACTGCATGAGGCGGCACGCGAGACTGTGAGATGTTTCATCGGTGCACGCTCCACCACGGAAATCGTGTTCACCCGTGGCACCACAGAGGGCATAAACCTGGTGGCTGCATCTTTCGGACAGGCGTTTATGAAGGCTGGCGACGAGGTCATAGTAAGCGTGATGGAGCATCACAGCAATATTGTGCCGTGGCAGTTGCTCGCTGAGCGCACGGGCATACGCCTGAGAGTGATACCTATGAGCGACCGCGGTGAACTGGACATGGAGGCTTATGCGCAGTTGTTTTCCGAGCGGACCCGTCTGGTATGCGTCACCCATGTGAGTAATGTGCTGGGTACTGTCAATCCAGTGAAGCGTATCATACAGCTGGCTCACGCACATGACGTGCCCGTCCTCGTGGATGGTGCACAGAGCACCCCGCACATCGCCATAGATGTGCAGGACATGGACTGCGACTTCTTCGTGTTCAGCGGACATAAGACCTACGGACCTACTGGTGTGGGGGTGCTTTATGGCAAGGAGAAATGGCTGGAACAGATGCCGCCGTATCAGGGCGGGGGCGAAATGATACAGCACGTGAGTTTCGAACGTACCACCTTCGAACAGCCACCGCTCAAGTTTGAAGCCGGCACGCCCGACTACATCGCCACACATGGACTGGCTGTGGCGCTCGACTATCTCACCACCTTGGGCATGGACCGCATTAACGAGTATGAACAGGACCTCACGGCGTATGCACGCAGACAGTTGTCTGACATACCGGAACTGAAGTGGGTAGGCGAGGCTGACAACCACGATGCCGTACTGTCATTTCTCGTGGGCGACATACACCCACTCGACATGGGCACACTCCTCGACCGTCTGGGCATAGCGGTGCGCACCGGCCACCATTGCGCCCAACCTCTGATGGAGCGCCTGGGCATACAGGGCACGGTGAGGGCCTCCTTAGCTCTCTATAACACCCGTGATGAGATAGACACGCTGGCTGCCGCCATACGCAGGGTGGCACAGATGTTCTGAAAAACAAATGATTCACGCCATGTTGCTGTCTCATCATTTCTCTGGCATGACAGAGGCTGGTTGCGACGAGGCCGGACGCGGCTGTCTGGCAGGCGCTGTCTTTGCCGCCGCCGTCATACTGCCAGATGACTATCATAACGAACGACTCAATGACTCCAAGCAACTATCGCACCGCCAGCGCATGGCCCTGCGTGAGGAGGTGCAGCGTGATGCGGTGGCGTGGTCTGTGGCCAGCGTGAGCAATGTGGAGATAGACCAGATAAATATTCTGCGAGCCTCGATACTGGCCATGCACAGGGCTCTGGATCAGTTGCAAGTGCGTCCTGAAGCTGTAATAGTGGATGGCAACCGTTTCTTGCCATACAAAGACCTGCCCTTCGCCACCATTGTGAAGGGCGATGGAAAATATCTGGCTATTGCAGCGGCATCAATCCTGGCCAAGACCTACCGTGACGAGGAGATGTTGCGCTTGCATGCTCTCTATCCGCAGTATGGATGGGAGAAGAACAAAGGTTACCCCACGGCTGAGCACCGCAGGGCAATAAAGGAATACGGACCCACCCCCTTCCACCGTATGACCTTTCAGCTGTTGCCGGTGGAGGAGCCTATGTTGCCGTTTGGGGATATCTGAACAGGTGTCAGTCGTTGTTTTCTACCGGCCTCGTCTCGGCGAGAATCAACTTTCCACGTTGCCACTTATAGCGGTTGTACACCTCTTCTGAGAAAGACACAGCTGAGGTGCTCTCTATACATTTCTCTGCAGCGTTCACCTCGGCATTGGCTATCTCGTGGTATTTCTGCACGTGCACATACCGTTGCTGTCTTCTGCTCCACACCCATGCGTCGTAGTAGTTGTATCCACGGTTGCTGTATTCCCCCAGATACACCACGATGTCGCTATGGCCGTCGAAGTTGATGTCTGCCCGGCTCACCTTACCCACCTCATCGCCGTTTGACGGTTGTGCCTCGAGCCAATAGGCGGTCACCATCTTCTGAGCAGTCTTGCCACGGCGGATCACACGCACGGTGATGCGCTTGGGGGTGCCGTCGGGATTGCGGCTCACCTCAGTCACCACGCTGTCTGAGGCATTGATGGGTGTGCCAGCGCTGCACAATACGCTGCCAGAGCATAGCATAACGGCAAGCAGCAATAATCTCATGTGTTTCTTCATATCGGTAATAGTTTGATATACGCAGTAATTGTCTTCACTGCAAAGATAGTGCAAGGTGAGAGAAGAACAAAATAAATTCATTTATTTTTTCTTCCGAACCGCCGCCTATGTTATTCAAAGATAGTGCAAGGTGAGAGAAGAACAAAATAAATTAATTTATTTTTTCTTCCGAACCGCAGAAAGAAAAACTTCGTCTTTCTTTTTGCATTGTGCTCGCTGTAATTTTAACTGTCGTTGAAATTACTCCCGCTCGACAATACACAAAAGAAAAACTTCGTCTTTCTTTTTGCATTGTGCTCGCTTATTCGTAATTTTGCTTGCAAAATTACTATATCTTGAATATTATGGCAAAAAAAGCATTATTGATGATTCTCGACGGTTGGGGAATCGGTAAACATGGCGAGGGCGACGTCATCTATAATACGCCTACTCCTTATCTGGACTATCTGAATGCAGTGAGTCCGCATGCACAACTGGCTGCCTCGGGAGAGGACGTGGGCCTGCCCGACGGACAGATGGGCAACTCGGAGGTGGGACACCTCAACATAGGTGCTGGCCGCGTGGTGTATCAGGACCTGGTGAAAATCAATCGCGCTTGTAAGGATGGCAGCATACTGAAAAACGAAGAGATAGTTAGCGCATACAGTTATGCACGCGAGAAAGGCAAGAAACTGCACCTGATGGGACTGACCTCCGACGGTGGTGTGCACTCATCGCTCGACCACCTGTTCCGTCTCATTGAGATAGGCAACGAATACGGACTAAAACAGACTTTCGTGCACTGCTTCATGGATGGACGTGACACAGACCCCAAGAGCGGTGCCGGTTTCATACAGCAGGTGCAGGAGGTGTGTGACAAGAACAACGCACACATCGCATCTATCGTAGGCCGCTTCTATGCCATGGACCGCGACAAGCGCTGGGAACGAGTAAAGGAAGCGTACGACCTGCTCGTGGAAGGCAAGGGCAAACAGGCTACCGACATGGTGAAGGCCATGGAGGAGAGTTATGAGGACGGTGTGACCGACGAGTTCGTGAAACCCATAAACAATAGCACCGTGGACGGTACCATACAGGAGGGCGACGTGGTGATATTCTTCAACTTCAGAAACGACCGAGCCAAAGAACTCACCCATGTGCTCACACAGCAGGATATGCCCGAGGCAGGCATGCATACCATACCTGAACTGCAATACTACTGCATGACTCCATACGATGCCAGCTTCCAAGGTGTGCACATACTCTTCCCGAAGGAAAATGTGGAGAACACTCTGGGTGAATATCTCAGCAAACAGGGCAAGAAACAGTTGCATACTGCTGAGACTGAGAAATACGCTCACGTGACATTCTTCTTCAACGGTGGCAGAGAGGCTCCTTTCGAGAATGAGGACCGTGTGCTGGTGCCTTCACCCAAGGTGGCTACATACGACCTGAAACCCGAGATGAGTGCATACGAGGTGAAGGACAAATTGGTGGATGCCATAAAGACTGAGAAGTACGACTTCATTGTGGTCAATTTCGCCAATGGCGACATGGTGGGACACACGGGCGTGTATCATGCCATAGCCAAGGCCGTGTGGGCTGTTGACCACTGCGTGCATGATGTGGTGGAGGCTGCCAAGGCTGCCGACTATGAGGTGATAATCATTGCCGACCACGGTAATGCCGACAATGCCATAAACGAGGACGGCACTCCTAATACTGCTCACTCCCTGAACCCCGTGCCCTTCATCTATGTGACCGATAACAACAGCGCTACCGTGCGCAACGGTCGCCTGGCCGACGTAGCTCCCTCGCTGCTTCATATCATGGGCATGGAACAGCCGGCAGACATGACAGGAGAAAACCTTATCAGCGACAATAAATAGACTCTGACTATGGATGTGAGAATGGAGGGTAGCTGGAAGCAGCAACTGTCTCAGGAGTTTGAAAAGCCTTATTTCAAGGCTCTGACAGACTTCGTGAGGGCGGAATACGCTGCATATACCTGCTACCCTCCAGGCTCGCAGATATTCCGCGCCTTCGACCTCTGTCCCTTCACTCAGGTGAAGGTGGTGATCATAGGCCAGGACCCTTACCATGAGCCACGACAGGCTCACGGACTCTGTTTCTCTGTAGCCGATGGTGTGGCTTTCCCTCCATCCCTGCAGAATGTGTTCAAGGAGATTCATGATGACGTGGGTGCACCTATCCCGCTGAGTGGCGACCTCTCACGGTGGGCTCGACAGGGTGTGCTGTTGCTCAACGCCACTCTCACAGTGAGGGCTCATCAGGCAGCTTCACATCAGCGGCGCGGGTGGGAACAGTTGACGGATGCAGCCATCAGTGCTCTCAGCACACAGCGACAAAACCTGGTGTTCATGCTTTGGGGCGGATACGCGCGAAGTAAGGCTGCTCTCATAGACCAAAACCGTCATCTCGTGCTGCAGTGTGTGCACCCTTCGCCATTGTCTGCCAATCGCGGCGGATGGTTCGGCAATCATCATTTCTCTCTTTGCAACAGATATCTGGAACAGCATGGACAGACACCCATAGCATGGTGATGATATGGATGCAAAGATGATGCCTATCATTCAGGTGGGCGACGTGCTGGTCTCTTCCGAGATTTTTACGGAATTTTTCTGCTGTGACCTGGATAAATGTCACGGCATTTGTTGCGTGGAAGGTGATGCAGGAGCCCCCGTCACGATGGATGAGGTGGCTCTCATAGAAGAATCACTCGATGCAGCGTGGCCTCTCCTCTCCGCCAGGGCACAGACTGTCATTGACCGTCAGGGTGTGGTGTATACAGATACCGATGGAGACCTGGTAACATCTATCGTGGAGGGGCGTGACTGTGTGTTCACGCATCATAAGGATGGATGCTGCTTGTGTGCGCTCGAGATGGTGTACCGCGAAGGACGCACTAAGTGGCCAAAGCCCATCAGTTGCGCCTTATATCCCATCAGGGAGAAGAAACTTAGTGGCGGACTGGTGGGGCTGAATTATAACCGCTGGCAGGTGTGTAGAGATGCAGTGGCACTGGGCCGGAAACTACAACTTCCATTGTACCAGTTTCTATGTGAACCATTGAAACGTAGATTTGGCGAAGAGTGGTATGAAGAACTAGTGTTGGTGGCAGAGCAATTGAAAGGATTGTAGAGTGCTAACAGCACACAATTGAAAGAGGGGTACCTCGCGGTACCCCTCTTTCGGTTTCAAAACCTTACGCTTAGTGCTTTTTTTATGCTTAGTTGTGTTCAACTAAGAAGAGATTCAAAATTTTATTATAGAAGTTCCAGTAAGTTGTGAGTACTCATGACGAGGTGCACGCCCATTTCGCACCTCTGGTACTGTGCTGCAAAGGTACCTGAAACTTTTTATACAGACTTGGAGTTAATGGACAATAAATTGTATATTTCGGACAAAATACTATTTTGCTACATTTTTAGTCCCTGGATGTAAAAAA
>OMSQ01000206.1 GCA_900313805.1 uncultured Prevotella sp.
CGCGGCAGGTGACACACAGAAAAGAAAGCACGTTTCATCATCAATAGGTAGAAAAAAAAGACGTGACTCGCCCCGAGGCAAGACAGCATCCCACTGTCAGCCTCGGGGATTTTCTTTGGGGATAAACTTAAGTCTGTACCTGTCATTGAAGTCACTCGAAACCTGCAATATTTTCTACTATGTTGAATTTGCCATATTATTAAATCAATCCCACTATTATACTCATAACCAAGAGAAGAATGGCGTAAACAGTTTCACTATATCAATAATTGTTCAAAGTAGCAAAGAATTGTTACATTGAACGATTTGTATTAGTCAATGAAACATTTTTTCATCTACTCCAAGAGAATGTTGCCTACTTTTGCCGGTGAAATCACTTAATTACAAATCCGAAAAAGAAAGCGTATATGAAGAAAGTTTTACTCCTGGCAATCATGTTTGCCGCAACAGTATGCAACGCACAAGTGGTGCTCTGGAATGGCGATGACAAGGAATTAGGTAGCGATGGCGGTTTTTGGAATCGTGCCGACCCGACTGTCGTAGAAGAAGATGGTAATAAATGCCTGAAGGTGACACTGAAGGCTAATCCCGGCGGATGGGACAAGGAGCACTGCAATGCTGCCCTCCCCTTGGGCGATGTCGACTTTAAGGGTCTGCGCCGCATGACTCTCAGAATGAAGATGGGTGTTGCACATAATGTTCTGGTGAAACTCGTAAAGGAAGGTGATGGCGGTTACAGCACTGGCCGTCTGTTCTGGCTGGGTAACACCGACGACTGGAACATACTGACCTTTGAGTTCGGTGCCGGACCAGACAACGACAAGATAACAGACGCAGGAAATACCGTGTTGGAGATATGGCCTTTTGAAGACGGCGGCGATGCGCTGAACAATGTGGGTCAGACCATCTATATCGACGATATCAAGGTGGAAGGTCCGATGGTGAACGGCATGGGCGTGCGTACCGTGGCGGACAACTCGCTGACGGGTGACGTGGTGGTAACTGGAGTCATTGGCAAGGGTAGCTATCAGAATACCTGGAGTGGCGACTGGCATCCTGAGACATACGATGACTATGCTCTTCTGGCAGCCAAGCTCTCTGCCAATGCAGAGACGCTCGACGTACGTGGCGCAGGCAGATGGGATGAAGACTGGGATGTGATCAGAGCAAAGTGCCCCGACATAAAGATTATCCTGAGCGATGACGACGTGACGGGTATCGAGGCAATCGAGAACAACAAGTCTGATAAGGATGTCTACTACAATCTCGCCGGTCAGCGCGTGCTGAAACCGAGCAAGGGACTGTATATAGTGAACGGCAGAAAGATAATGCTGAAGTAGCCCCAAAAATGGTTACTATTATCACATTTCGATAGCACTAGGTAATAAAATGATGTGACTCGCCCCGAGGCACGACAGTTTTCCACTGTCAGCTTCGGGGATTTTCTATGAAAAAAAATAAGATTTTTTCTTTTTTTTTGCAGACGTAGAGTACCTTTGCGAGTTGTAAACTACAAACATAGTCAGAAACGATGAAAAGAAAAATACCTTATTTCCTGTTTACCCTGTTGCTGGCCTTCTCTCTGCCAGGCAAAGCCCAGCTCCCATCTGTGACTCTCAAGACCATGGATGGCAAGACCATCAACGTTGATACGCTGTCCAATGGCGGCAAACCGATTGTCATAGATTTCTTTGCCACATGGTGCAAGCCTTGTATCCGTGAGTTGGATGCTATCGCCGAAATCTATGATGAATGGAGAGAAGAGACTGGCGTGAAAATCATCGCAGTCAGCACCGACAAAGCACAGGACGTGAACAAGGTGAAGCCCCTTGTATCTAATCACGGCTGGGAATATGACGTATTGCTCGATCCAAACAGCGATCTCAAACGTGCTTTGGGCATTCAGGCCATTCCTTTTGTGATTGTCTGCGATGGCAAAGGAACTATTGTCTGCAGGCACAACGGCTATACCGACGGTGAAGAAAGTGAGCTGATAGAAGAAGTTCGTGAACTGATAAAATAAGCGGCATGAGAAAGATACTTCTGATACTTCTCACTTTGCACTTCTCCATCATCACCTCTACGGCCCAGGAGGAGCAAAAAGGCTTAACCCTATCGGGGAGCGTACAGAGCGACATTCTCATACCACAGAGCGATGAGAAGATAGGAGCCACAAAGACAGATGACTTCCTGACCAACACCTACGCGGACTTGCATTTGCAAAGCAAGTATGTCGATGCCGGAGCCCGTCTGGAATATAACGAGCATCCGTTGCCAGGATTTGAGAACGACTTCAAAGGCTGGGGTGTTCCCAACTTCTGGGTGAAAGGTAAATTGGGCGACAACGAGCTCACTCTCGGTACTTTTTACGAGCAGTTCGGTTCCGGATTCATCCTTCGCACATACGAAGAGCGCTCTCTGGGTATCGACAACTCACTGCTCGGAGCCCGTTTGCAGATGAAACCCCTCAAGGGAGTGATATTAAAAGTACTTTCCGGCAAGCAGCGCCATTATTGGAAATGGGACGGAGGATTAGTGTCAGGAGCCGATGCCGAGGTTTCGCTTGAGGAATGGATGCCCGGTCTGGAACGACACAACACACGCCTGAGCGTCGGTGCATCATGGGTGAACAAATACGAGAAAGACGAGGATATTTTCGTTGACCCTGCCCATCGCCTGAATCTTCCCAAATATGTCAACGCATGGGATGTTCGTGCGAACCTGAACCATGGTCCTTGGAGCATTCTGGCAGAATATGCGCAGAAGACGCAGGACCCGTCGTTCGACAACCACTATTCATACGACCCGGGACATGTGGCCATGTTTTCCAGTTCCTATTCAGAGAAAGGTCTCAGCATCCTGTTACAGGCCAAGCGCAGCGAGAACATGTCATTCCGCAGTAAGCGCAGCGCACTTGGCACGTCATTGTTCATCAATCACCTGCCAGCATTCACACTTGACCACACCTACGCCCTGGCAGCCCTCTATCCATACGCCACCCAACTGGCAGACGGAGAGTGGGCTTATCAGGCAGAGGTGGGCTATAACTTCAAGCGCAAGACAGCACTCGGAGGCAAATATGGCATGAATGTGAAACTGAATTATTCCTACGTCCGCGCCATCCAGGATGCTTGGTTGAAATGGGGTGCCAACACTTACTATCAGGATTTGAGCATACAGGTAGCCCGCCGTTTGACAAAGGGCATAAAACTCAACCTGATGTACATGAACCAGCTTTACAACAAGACCATCATCGAGGGTGATGGCGGCATGATCCATTCAGACATCTTCGTGGCAGATGCTCTGTTCCAGTTGGCACGCAACACCCGGCTTCGTACGGAACTGCAATATCTCACAACCAAGCAAGACGAGTGCGACTGGGCTTTCGCACTGGCCGAGCTCTCACTGGCACCGCACTGGATGGTGACCGTGAGCGATATGTGGAACTGCGGTACCACCGACCTGCACTATTATCAGGGACTTGTGACCTACAACATCGGCAGCCATCGCATACAGGCAGGCTACGGCCGTACCCGTGCCGGCTACAACTGTGCTGGCGGCGTATGTCGCTATGTGCCAGCCACCAAGGGTTTCACTCTGTCGTACAACTATAATTTCTAGGCATCATGAAGAAATATATACTTCCACTGTATCTGATTGCATCACTGATGATGTTTGTGGCGTGCGACCATATAGATGAAAGCGAACGACTGATACACGTGCCCATGCAACCCGCAAAGCGCGTAGTACTATTAGAAGACTTTACAGGTCAGCAGTGTGTCAACTGTCCGACTGGTTCAGAGGTCATTGAACAACTGCTCGAGGCCTATCCTGACAATGTCATAGCAGTAGGCATACACAGCGGACCGCTGGGTTTCAAAGGAAACAGCAATAACATAGGTTTGGCTACCGAATTGGGTGATGAATACTATTATCATTGGGACTTGGAATATCAGCCTGTGGGGCTCATAGACCGTCACGGCGCAGTCAACTATACCGATTGGACAAAGGAGGTTGAGGAGGAGCTACAGAAAGAATCGTCACTGGAAATGGACCTTTCCGCAACCATCAGTGATGACCAGATTATTATTACCGTCAATGAAACCGCCCTTAGCGCAGGCATCAATGGGAAAATACAGGTTTGGCTGTTAGAGGACGGTATCACAGCATCGCAGAAAATGCCAGGCGGGTCCGTCAACAAGGAATATGTCCACAACCATGTGTTGCGTGCTGCCGTCAATGGCACCTGGGGCGAAGGATGTGCCCCAAAGGAGGGTGAGACACTGACACAGACATACAGTCAAGCCATTGATGCCGCGTGGGATACAGCCAACCTCAGCATAGTGGCCTTTGTCTATGACGACAGCGGTGTCTTGCAAGCAGTAAAAACGAAAGTTGCATACTCTCTCACATGACCTACAAATACAATATCTATATGAGGAAACTTTTTACCCTATGTTTTGGGCTTTTCGCAGCCCTTGCCATTCAGGCACAGAATGAATTCCCCTTGCAGTTTGCCGACCAGTACGGGAACGTGATAGCTGATGGCTCCACGCTTAGCATTACCGAATCAGAAGACGACGGTTTCGGTGGAATACTTATGCCTTCCGGACTTTATGTGAAGAATACGAGCAGTGATGAGGTGCGTTGTGGCGGGTCTTTTGACATCACTCAGATGAGCAACGGTGCCTTCCAGTCTTGTTTCCCAACGAATTGTATGCAGGCATCCAACATGGGCAGCTATACCACCCAGAATGGTGCTGTGGGGGCTGGCGAACTGAAGTCGATGCAGACGGAATGGCTGCCTACAGCTGAAGGCAGTTGCACGGTGACTTACCAGTTGCTTACCTACAAGTATAATGCCATTACCAGCAAGTGGATTGTCGACAAATACGGTCCCACCGTTACGCTGAACTTCTCATACAGCACGTCAGGCATCAGCGCTGTCAAGGCCGAGGAGTCAGTCACCTGCTACGACTTGCAGGGTCGTCGTGTGGTTCATCCCTCTAAAGGCCTTTACATCGTCAACGGCAAGAAAATGTTTATAAATAAAAATACTAACCATTAACACCCTTATGTTATGAAGAAACAACTTTTACTTCTTTTAGCCATCATGGTGACAGTGTGCAGTTTTGCACAGACATGGAAGAAAAGTCCGTCGGAAAAAGCTCCGTTGAATACTCCTTTGACTAACAGGGCCGCTATAGATCCTAGCGAAGGACAAATATGGTGGGGCTATATGTCTGAGTCAGACCTATCTATAACTAATACTATCGGCGTTGGCTCAGGCAACATACCCTTCTTGACAGGCATCTATGTACCTGCCAACCACGAGCAGATTGGCAGCAGCACCATCAAGGCCGTGCGCATACACGTGGGAAGCGGTCTGGGTGCTACCATGAAGAACATAAGTGTGTGGATTTCCAAAAGCCTGCCTGCCACCCTGGCTGCAGCTGATTATGTGCAGTCGGTAGACATTCTCAGAGATGGAGCCAACGACATCGAGCTCACCACCCCATACTCTATTGACAACCAGGCCTTCTATATCGGCTATGCTATTACAAGCACTAATCGTTATCCCATAACGTGCTGCGGCAGTCAGGATGCCCCCAACGCATTCCTGATTTCTTGCCCTGGCTACTTAGACTGGCAAGACCTGAACGGCTATGGCTTTGGCAAGCTGGCCTTCCAGATACTGGCAGAAGGAGCCACGCTGACCAATAACAGTGCTACACCTTCTGATTTTGGTATATCCTATATTCTAAAAGGCGAAACGGGTGAGGTTCCTGTGAATATCACCAACAATGGTGAAAACAACATCACCTCCATATCGTACACCATCACAACGGGTAGCACCACCACAGAAGAAGCAACAGTGTCAGTAAATAACCTGCCATTCAACACCACAGCCACAATAGGCATCCCCTTCGCTTCCGACGAAGAGGCCAGGAAGTACGAAAAGACACTGACCATCACTAAGGTCAACGGAGAGGCCAACCGAGCTAGTATAAATTCAGCTCAGGGCACTGTCATCACCATCACAGACAAACCCGTTGTTGTGCCCGTAGTCGAGGAGTTCACCGGCACCTGGTGTGGCTATTGTCCATACGGATATGTCGGCATGGAGAGAACCCACGAGACCTATCGCGACAAGGTGGTGCTCATTTCAGCCCACAACGGCGACCCAATGGCCATCAGCGACTACAACCCGATAATGAATATGGTAGAGACTTTCCCCAGCTCATTCGTCGACCGTACGTCCAGTGTTTACCCCGATGTGTATTCTCTAAGAATGTCCGTGGACGAAAGTCTTAATCGCACCACCATAGCCAGCATCCAGGCAGAAGCCATGTGGACCAGCGATGCGCAGACAGAGATAAGCATCGACACAGAGACCACGTTCTCCTATAGCGATGACAACGACAAGTTTGGCATAGCATACGTTCTCATAGAAGACGGGATGACAGGTACGGGTAGCAACTGGGCGCAGAACAATTTCCTGAGCGGTGGCAGCGGAGATCCCGACATGACCTTCTTCTACGAGGCTGGCAGCAGAGTATCAGGTCTGGAGTACAACTTCGTTGCCGTTGGTGCATGGAATATTGCCAATGGTGTCAGTGGCTCTGTCAACAGTCCTATTGAGGCTGGTGAGGTGCAGAAATACAACTTCCTGGCCGACATCTCCTCGAAGAGTATCATTCAGGACAAGTCAAAACTGATGGTTGCCGCATTGCTCATCGACCAGTCGACGGGTGCAATCGTCAATGCTACAGAGGTGCCTATCCGGGACTTTGATCCTACAGGCATTTATTCAGTCGATGCCGCCTCCGCTACAGAGAGTGCCCGTTACACCATCGACGGACGTCGCATCAGCACTCCCCAGCGCGGTCTGAACATCATCCGCCTCAGCGACGGCACCGTCCGCAAGGTGATGGTGAAATGAGGTGACAGTTAAAACAAGATGATTTGCCCCGAGGCACGACAGCTTCCCACTGTCAGCCTCGGGGATTTTAATACCTCAAAAAACTAGATTTTATTGCGCAACCAGTTCGTCAGTTAGTATGACTGAACGACTTCTATACTCCGACAAAAAGGTCTTTGAGAGTTACCTCATTCCATACTAGAGAATGGCTTGCCACATTATCCACACCGTATGGGGTGACCATTACCAGCGTGATGGCTCCCATGATGTGATTCTCTTCGCGGAAAATGCGTATTCGTTCGTGCAGCTTCTCCTCATACTGATGTGTCAGAACGTATGGCCCGTCGCTGTATTTCATTTCACATACGTTTACTATACGGTCGGCACGGCGAATGACGAGATCTATCTGTGCACCTTGCGGCATTTTCTTTGATGAAGTCCACCCAAACACCTCTGTCAATATGCCAGATATACCCAGTTTGTGTTCTATCTGTCTGCTGTGATACAAGCATAGCTGTTCA
>OMSQ01000203.1 GCA_900313805.1 uncultured Prevotella sp.
ATACGAGAGGTCGTTGGGCGAGGCCATGGTGAGCGAGGTGGGCGAAGTGCATCCCACCACGTTGATATGCGCCACTGTCGACGGCCCTATGTAGTTGAGCATGTATATATGCTGTAACTGGTCGAAATGGAACGCCTGTGCATCCTGCGAGAGGAAGAGGCTGAGCGTAGCGGCGAGTGAGGCGTGCTCGGCACTGCCGTCGGAGGCGAGGGCCTGCATGTGACGCTGACGGTCCCACACCAGCAGTTGGAACTGCCGTTCGTAGTGTGTGTGGTAGCCGAAGAATATCTCGAGCACGTCGAGAGCCTGAGCCACGAGTTTATGGTATATGGTGCTGCCCCTCTGTTCACCGGGCTGTGCGCAGTAGGCGAAGGCCGTCTTGGTCAGTTCAAAACCGGCGAAGGGTGTGGGTATGGAGGTGATGGGCAGCGAGGCACGTGCGCCGTTGGGGTCGTCGATGGCTTCGATGTCCTTGTCGCCCACCTGCGCCGTCTCCTCCCATCCGTCGATGGTGTCGGTACCTTTGTGAAATCTGAAAACGTGAGCCATAGCGGATGAGTGGGATTAGATATTGAACTTGTTTTTTATCACGTGGTCGATGGCAGCCTCGTGTATGGTCATGAAGAAGTTGTAGGCGTCGAGTCCGCGTATCTTCTTCATCGACACGTTCTGCACCTCGGTATCGATGGCAGGATAGCCCTGCAGGTTCTTGCCGAGGATTTTCTCCAGGCGTGAGGTCTTGCGTGGCGTGAACTGGTTGATGGTGTCGAACACGTCGTTCTCGTTGGAATAGAGGGCGAAGGGCTGGAAGGAGCGCTGGTTGTCAGACAGTTCCTTGAGCCACTCGGTGCGGTAGGCCTCTGCCATCTGCATGATATCGGAATAGAACGCGTCGGTGAACGACGAGCCCTTCATCTGTGCAGTCTTCGCCCAGGGATAGTCCTGTGTGGCATGGAAATGTTCGAGCATGAAACTCGAGAACACGTAGAAGCTTATCATCTCCCTGCCCATGACGGAGAAGGTGGATGTGCCGAGGTCGGCCAGCGTGAGGGGGTTGAGGTCGGTCTTCACGCCAAACTCGCGGAAGGAGGTGCGGTGGTGGTGTCGGTCGTGGGTGATCTCGCTGCGTGCGAAGTCCACTATGCCGAGAGCTGCAGCCAGTTCCACGAAGTGTGCCAGGTTGCGCTGTTCGGTGGCGCCCTCCACATTGTTGTAGCGGTTCTTTATGTCATCGCAGGCATAGTAGAGAGCATCCACGTCGAGGTTGCCGATGTAGTATTTCAGTGCGGCCTTGGTCTTCGACATGAAGGTCTCCATCTTTATCACGCTCTCGCGGTCGTCCTTCAGTCCGAAGTACGGCAGCACCGTGACCGCTCCGATGGGTGCCGAGGCTATGGCAGCAGCCGAAGGAATGTCGAGCGACTCGGCCTCGCGGAAGGTCTTCTGCAGTAGCGGGAAGCCAGCGGCTCCCGTGCCTCCGAAGATGCTGGAGATGATGAATATGCGGTCGCCCGTCTGGAAGTTGTTGAGCAGTTGCACAAGCGACTGCGTGTTGACGGGGTCGTTGAGCACCACGGCTCCCATGTTGGGGTTGCCTTTGAATCCCACGTCGAGCGGGCACTGCAGGTTGCTCTCTGAGAAGAGCAGCGAGAGCAGCGCCTGGTTGGCATCCACGCCCGCCTCTGACCCGAAGCGGCGGTATGCTATGTAGTCGCCGAAGCGCATGTTGGCCACGTTGTTCAAGTGCAGTCGGAACTGCGTGTCTAGGTCCTCCATCTTCACGCGGAAGTAGCCCTTCTTCTCGGGTCGTGGTGTGAAGTGCAGCTGGCGGCGTATGCGCTGGTAGAGCTGCATCAGTCCGATGGTGCGTGTGAGGTCGCCGTTGCTGGTGTCGGGGTCGATGATGACGGGCACCACGGTATCGATGTCGTTGCCCAGGTGCACGCCCGAAGCCAGGAGCATGGTGAGCGAGCGCAACACACGTGCGCCAGTGCCGCCTATGCCGTAGATGTATAGTTTGCTCATGGGGTGAGAGTTAGAATGGTATGTTTCTGCAGCGGCTGCTGAAGTTTTTGAACACTATTGAGAAGACGGTGTAGAACACGCATGTCCAAAGCAGCACGATGAAGGCGAAGGAGAGGTAGTCGGACGCAGAGATGTCGGCATTGTAGATGTTCTGCATGAAGACATATCCCGACACCTTGGTGTGTGCGATGAGCGTGGACACGACGGTGCTGACCACGGCGGTGATGGCGCCAATGAGCATCCATTTGCCCCGGCGTGCCAGCAGAATGTGGTCGAGCAGTATGTAATACATGAAAGCCACGGCCATCGGCAGCAGCAGTGCCACATAGAACACAGAGGTGTAGGCGTCGGCCTGGTACATGTACTTGGAGAAATCGCCCATGTAGGCGGCTCCGAAGAGTTCGAGTATATCGGTAGTAAATTCCATAGTCAGCGAGTTATGTTCAGTCGTAATGAGCCACATGTATCTTCAGTCGGAAGATGTCGTCGTCGTTGCCTGCCTTGACATTGTGGAAGGCTCCGAAGATGCCCTCCACCATCTCATAGAGCGCGAATGACTGGTGTGGCTGCGGGTACCATTTCAGGTGTTCGTTGTAACTACATTCCTTCACCCATGCGGGTATGTTGTTTTTGAGCAGGATGGTTACCTCCGGCGCATACTGTGCGTTGCTGTCGGTGACGAGTTGCAGGCATATCGGGCGCCGGAAGAAGTCGCACTCGGTGAAGTGCGGCTTGTCTGTCACCGCCTTCAAGTGGTACTGCGAGGGCAGCACCTGGTAGTTGGCCGAGTCGAGCAGGTATGCGCGGTCGGTGAACAGGTGTTCCACGCCCAGTGCCACGGCGAAGGAGAGCGTGGGCTGCTCCTGGTTTGTGGTGAGGTTGTGGATGTCGAGCCCGTTGTGTTCGGGCTGTATGCGCCGTGCGTTGGTGAAGGAGGAGGTGAAGGTACGTGCCGTCATGGGGTCGAGGTCCCAGGTGGGCTGCGACGACATCATGAACTTATACTTCAGTCCCGGCAGTCCTGTGGAGGTGTTCTCCAGTTCCATGTGCGCATTGAAGTGAGCCAGCTGTTCCTGCTGTCCCATCACTATCATGTAGTACGGTCGTTTGCCGAAATATGGCATGGGAGTGTTGCCTTCGTAGTGGTTGCCGTAGAACGTGGACTCCAGTTGCATGATGATGACGCCGAAGTCGTGTCCCTTCTCCTGTGCGCGCTTTATGGCTTTCATGAACGCGCCTGTGGTGGACGAGGCAGCAGCGGAGAGCAACGTGTTCACATTGTCCACGTCGTATATGCAGTCGCTCACGAGCACGCTCACCGTGTCGCCCTCCGTGCGGTCGAGGATGAGTCGGAAAATCTGGTTAAGGTCGGTATGCCCTGTCTGTCCCACCTTCATCGTGGCGGGGTTGAGGTGCAGCACGAAGTTGTCGAGGTCATCACAGATGGCAGTGTGGTGCACCTGTGTATTGATGAAGTCGAGCCGCGTGTTCTCATAGAAGCCGTTGGCTTTGGCTATGAGGTGTCCGAGAGCGTTTTTGAACTGCGAGTTGGTGGTGAGGTAGCCGTCCATGCTGCCGCTGTTCTCCATGTATATGTGCACCACGGGAGTGGCGGTGGTCAGCTGTGCCGTGTCGGGCGGCAGGAAGTGACCATCAGAGGAGTGGCGGTCGCGCTGGTGTCCGATGAGATATACGGCCAACAATCCCACTACCAGGAACAGCAGCAGGGCCAGAGTCTTTCTTTGCATACGTATGTCATTTGGGGGCAGCATCCATTTCACGTGCATACCCGCTGCAAAGGTACGATTAAGTGAGCGAAATACAAAATGAATTCATTCATTTTTATTTCCGAACGTTAGTACCTTCGCGAAGCAGAGGTACGATTAAGTGAGCGGTATGCAAAGAAAAAAAAGCAATTTTTTCTTTGGCTTACACGAACGATAGTACCTTCGCGAAGCAAAGGTACGGAAAATTGAGAGCAGAACATTGCTCTCACCCGGGAAACGGGGGAGCCGGAGGGGGTTAAACTCGTTTATTTTTTATGCCGAAATAGAGTACCTTCGCGAAGCAGAGGTACGGAAAAATTGTCATTCAATCATAGCCAACTGCATTAGAAATTATATAAAAAGTTAAAAAATCAACAAAAGTACATTTGAAACCATATAAAATACAATATTTTCTGTATGTTTGCATTCGAAAACATATAATTGCTTATGGAAAAGACGAAGTTGTCTCTTGCTGTAAAGGCATTGAGGAAAGAGCATGGTCTGACTCAAGAGGACCTCGCCATGAAGTCTGGCGTTGGGCTTTGCTTCATAAGGAACCTTGAGCAAGGCAAAACATCGTTGAGAATGGACAAGGTCAACCAACTGCTCGATTTATTCAATTATGAACTGACAGCCACGAAGAAGGTATGAGACAGGCAGAGATATATCGTAAAGGCATATTTGCCGGCCCTCAAATACAAACAAATGCAGAAACAAGATGGTTGAGAAATATATAGCAAAGCAACCTCAAATGGTGGAGATACCGCAAGAACAGGTGGTTATGGCTTTCGTGGCCACCTGCATAGAGGCCACTGCCCGTAT
>OMSQ01000082.1 GCA_900313805.1 uncultured Prevotella sp.
AACTGCTAATTATCTGATACTATTGTACTTCCGACTTCCAACACCACTTATAATTGTTGTACCTCGGCTGCGCGAAGGTACTGACTCTTCCATATAACAAAAATTCATAGGTTGTTATTCGGGGCACCCTTTCTGGGTGCATTGGGGGGTGCGGCATTCTGTCCGTGGTGACGGGCATCGTGTCTGTCTCTAACGAGTCTGGTAATGAAGTAATGACTGACGCATGGTTCGACCTGAACGGTCGCAGACTGAGCGGGAAGCCGACAGCGAAAGGACTGTACATCCACAATGGAAGAAAGGTTGTAATCAAATAAAATAAGCGGAGCGATATCGCTCCGCTTATTTTTTATTTGACTTCCGGCTCCCACAGGTGGCGGGACATGTCTACATGGCCATTGGGTTTGAACGTCACGCCCTCATCTTCTAACAACTGGCGATGGAGGGGCCAGCCCGGGGCTGTGCGACCGGCGGCATTTACCACCCTGTGGCAGGGCAGCCACTTGGCTTCCGGGGAATAGCGAAGGGTGCGCCCCACCATGCGCGAATGACTGGGCCAGCCCGCCCATGCGGCGATGGTGCCGTAGGTGGTCACACGGCCGCGAGGTATCTGAGCGACGATGCTGAGCACGTCGTCGTGAAAGCGACGGGCCTCGTCGTCACTCATGCGGTCGGGGTAGTCCTTCATCTGATAGTCGGTCAGCCGTCCTCGGTCACGGTTCGGAATAGCGGAAGAGGCGTGGCACATTGCAACCCACGAAATTGCCCAGCACAATGAAGAGGTAGGTGGGCAGGTAGTGGAGCAGCAGGTCGGGGCGGACGATGCACATATAGAAGGCGTCGGCTATGGAGTGGTAGAAGCCGCACAAGATGAACAGGGGTATGCCGAAGATGGTGAGCAGGTAGTTCTTCTCGCGACCAGCTTTGACCACCAGGGTCATGATGATGCCGCAACCGATGGCATTGAGGAAGGACTGCAGGAAGCCGGTGTCTATCCTCGACTGTATGATGCTCTCGGCGTTCACCTCTTTGGGCACGATGAGTGAGAGGAGCCAGCAACCAAGGATATTGCCGAGAAGGATGACCACCATATTAATCCACTCCTGTCCCTTCTTCGGGTTGACGAAACCGGCCGTGCCGGTATAGAGCGGCAGTTTGTAGTAGAGCACTGTGAGCAGGCCGAAGGCGAACATCACGGCGCCTACCACCCCACCCTGTTTCACGAAAATCAGTCCACCCAGTCCGATGCTAACACCGGCCAGGATGCTGCGCTGAAATATTTTTCCCATTTATGTGTATTTGTAGTTGAAAGCTTTGTTTTTTCGGGCTGTAAAGGTAACACTTTTTTCACTATTTCACGCAGAATACATTATTTGTGTGTTGTGTTCACCTGAAAAACTTTGTTTTTCATTTTGTATTGTGCTCTCTATGTCGTAAATTTGCTTCGCGAAAACGAAATGGAGTATTAATCATAAAAACATAGACGAAATGGGACTGTTCAGAAATCCTAATGAGGCGAACTACCAGGGCGGCAAGAAGCATATACTGGAGTCGCTGAAAAACACATCGCCAGCCAATGTGCTGATATGGAAACAACCAGAAGAGGACTTCAACACACATTCGGTGCTCACCGTGAACCCTGGTGAAGAGGCCGTGTTCGTGAAAAACGGCGAAGTGGTGAGCGTATTCCAAAATGGACGCTATGTGCTGAAGACCGAGAACTATGTGTTCCTCTCACGCCTGCGCAACATGCTGAGCGGCGGCATCAGCACCTTCAACTGCTTCGTGTACTTCGTGCGCAAGGCCTCGACTATGGAACTGCTATGGGGCACCAACTCACCCATACAACTGCGCGACCCGGTGCAGGGCATCGCCACATCCATCAAGGCCCGCGGCTCGTACAAGATACACATCGACGACAGCATAAAGGTGATAACCACCCTGCTGGGCAGCAACATCAGCAAGTTTGAACCCGGCGACGTGGAGCGCTATTTCGCAAATGAATTCCAACAGAAAATCAAGTCGACCATCGCCAAGGAACTGAAGCAGAAGGATGAGGAACTGCTGGGCGTGTGCAGCGAACTGGACACCTTTGCCGAGGAACTCACTCCTACCATCCGCGAGGTGATGGGACAGTACGGCATAGCCCTCGACACATTCACACTCTCTGCAATGGACATACCCGAGGACGACCCGAACCGCCAGAAACTGGAGGAGGCATACGCCAAGAAGCGCGAGTATGACCTGATGGGAGACAAATATCAAACGATAAAAGGCATGGAGATAATGAGCGACTTGGCACACGGCGTGAGTCACCAAGAAGGTGACGGCGCCACGGGCAGCATGATGGGTGCCGGCATGGGACTGGGCATGGGCATGGCAGCAGGCGGTGCCTTCGGTCAGATGGCACAAAACGTGTTCAACGGCATGCAACAACAGCAACAAGGTTATCCGCAGCA
>OMSQ01000081.1 GCA_900313805.1 uncultured Prevotella sp.
CTTGCTGCGCTTGGCATCACACTTCCCCCTGGCCGGGCTCGGTGGGGAATTTTTAAATAAAAAGGGGAAAAGATTGTGGGGTATTGATAAAATTCGTATATTCGCACATTGTTCGAGGAAAGCAATATTCATCAAATAATACTAATAACAAAAAAACATGAGACTAAGAACCTTTATCGGCATCGTGGCTGGAATACTACTTTCAGTGCCAGTACATGCCCAGAAAAACAGTGTGAAGGTGTATGACAAGGAGCGACAACAGACGGTTACCGCCACTGCCATCACTCCCGACATAGTGCGCATAGACATAGTGCCCGACGGTGGCAAGGCAAATAGCCTGCCCACGCTGTTGAGTGACGACGCACTGAAGGCATCGCAGCCGCAAACCACCATCAAGAACGTGGACAACATCACGCTGATGAACACACAGAGTGGTGTGCGCGTGGCGATAGACAATGACCTGAAGAGCATCTCTGTGAGTAAAGGCAACACCCTGTATATCACTGACTTGTGCGAACGCGAGGGTGCTAAGATGAGACTGCTGCACAGCGGCAATGAGTCGTTTTACGGAGCCGGTGAGCGTGGGTTCTCGTTCAACCTGGTGGGCGACACGCTGGTGAACTACAACAAGCAGAACTACGGATATCAGGGCAATGAGAAGCGCATCAACCAGATGGGTATCACCATGCCTTTCCTGATCTCATCGAAGGGCTACGGCGTGTTCTTCGACGATTTCTGCAGCAGCACCATGCGCGTGGGCAGCGAGGGACTGGAGTATGCCTCCACCACCCCACAGGCGCTGTCGTACTATATCATCAACGGCGACGGCAGAGTGGACGAGGTGGTGAAGAGGTTCACCTGGCTTGTAGGCCGTCAGGACCTGCCTCCGGTGTGGACTCTGGGATATATCACCTCGAAGTACGGCTATCAGACTCAGCATGAGAGTGAAACTACCGTGGACACCCTGAAGCGCAACGGCTATCCGCTGGACGGCATAGTGTTTGACCTGTACTGGTATGGCAAGGAGGAGGACATGGGCCGTCTGGCATGGGACAAGGAGCAGTGGCCCGACCACCGCAAGATGCTGAGCGACTTCAAGAAGATAGGTGTGAACGTGGTGACCATCTCTCAGCCCTACGTGCTGACCAACGGCCGTGCCATAGACAACTACCGCGAACTGGACAGCAAGGGCCTGCTCTGCAAGACTGACGGTACCGACACCACCCACACCGTGACCATCTGGGTAGGACAGGGAGGAATGTTTGACGTGTCGAACCCCGGCACCCGTCAGTGGCTGCGCAACAGATATAAGATGCTGACCGAGGAAGGTGTGTCTGGTTGGTGGGGCGACCTGGGTGAGCCCGAGGTGCATCCCCTGGCCATACGCCATCACAACGGGCTGACTGCCGAGCAGTATCACAACTACTACGGCAATGTATGGAGCAGCATCATCTACGACCTGTTCAAGGATGAGTATCCCAACCGCCGACTGATGACCATGATGCGTGCCGGAACTGCCGGTCTGCAGCGCTATTCTGTGTTCCCCTGGTCGACTGACGTGTCGCGCTCGTGGGGCGGTTTCGCTCCTCAGGTCACCATCATGCTCAATGCCGGTCTGAGCGGTCTGGGATATATGTCGCACGACGTGGGCGGCTTTGCCGTGGATCCCGCCAACAAGCGTGACGGTGAGTTGTATATCCGCTGGTTGCAGCTGGGTCTATTCTCGCCGGTGTTGCGCACCCACTCCACCTATCAGGCCGAGCCATACAACTACAGTGAGTTTGGCGACCTGACTCTGCGCATCATCCGTCAGCGTTACAACTGGCTGCCGTATAACTACACTCTGGCATACGAGAACTCCGCCACGGGCATGCCGCTGGTTCGTCCGCTGGGCATGTATGAGGACTTCAACGAGATAAGGCGCTATGATGCCGTGACCGACCAGTATCTGTGGGGGCGCGACGTGATGGTGGCTCCGGTGATGAAGCAGGGTGCTGTGAAGAGAGACATATCCTTCCCCAAGGGCACATGGGTGGACTTCAACAATCCTATGAAGCGCTATGAGGAGCACTCGGTGGTAAGCTATGACGCCCCGATAGAAGTGTTGCCGCTGTTTGTGCGTGCAGGTGCCTTCATACCTCAGGCCATGGGCAAGATGGAGAATGTGGGCGACTACAATCCCAACAGCCTGGACATACTCTATTTCTACAGCGACAAGGCTTCAGAATACACACTGTTTGACGATGACATGCAGTCGACGGGCACACTGGCCGACGGCAAACACCGTCTGATACGTTTCAAGGCCAGTCCATCGGCTTCTGCCATCGACATAAACATCAGCTGTGAGGGTACATACAGTGGTGCTGCTGCCACTAAGGACTACAGGCTGGTGCTGCCGGGCATGAAGAGCAAGCCTCGCAAGGTGACGGTGAACGGTGCCGCAGTGAAGGCACAGTTTGACAAGCAGAGCGGCAAGCTGGTGATTCCGGTTAAACTGGAAGGCAAGGCTGCGATATCAATAGTGAAATAAGATACAAGAGCATACAAAAATTCGGGGCAGGCTTGTAATGGCCTGCCCCGAGTTTTTGTATGTGAGATAAGAATTATCCGAAGTTGTCGAACATAATGCTTTCGGGTTCTACGCCGAGCGAGTCGAGCATGCCCTGAACGGCCTTTGACATCGGGCCGGGGCCGCACATGTAGTATTCGATATCTTCAGGAGCCTCGTGGTCTTTGAGGTAAGTCTCATACATCACCTGGTGTACGAAGCCTGCGGTGTACTTCACGCCTGCAGCATCGGCAGCGGGATCGGGACGGTCGAGCGCCAGGTGGAAGTGGAAGTTGGGGAACTCCTTCTCCAGTTGCAGGAAGTCTTCTACGAAGAAGGCCTCGACGAGGGCGCGGGCGCCATAGAAGAAGTGCATCTCGCGGTCGCGAGTCTTGAGAGTCTTCGTCATGTGCATGATCTGGGCACGGAGGGGAGCCATACCGGCACCGCCGCCCACCCATATCATCTCTTTCTTGGAGTCGAAGATGGGATGGAAGTCGCCGTAAGGTCCGCTCATAATCACCTTGTCGCCGGGTTTGCGTGAGAAGATGTACGATGAGGCTATGCCAGTGGGCACATCCTGGAATCCCACCTCTGGACGCGGTTTGAACGGAGTGGTGGCTATACGCACAGTGAGCGTGATACGGTCGCCCTCGGCAGGATAGTTGGCCATGGAGTAGGCACGGATGGTGTCCTCGGGGTTGTGCGCCTTGAGCGAGAAGATATTGAACTTCTCCCATGAAGGCAGGTAGTCGGGACCGATATCGTTCTTGTCGAAGTCTTTGTCATAGTCGATGCAGTCGTATGCCGGAATCTTGATCTGCGCATACGAGCCGGGTATGAAGTCCATGTGTTCGCCCGGAGGCAGAGCCACGATAAACTCCTTGATGAAGCTTGACACGTTTTTGTTGGAGATGACCGTACATTCCCATTCCTTGACGCCCATCACGCTCTCGGGCACCTTTATCTTGAGGTCGCCCTTCACCTTGCACTGGCAACCCAGTCGCCAGTGGTCTTTTATCTCTTTGCGAGTGAAGTGTGGGCGCTCACTGTCGAGGATTTCTCCCCCTCCCTCGAGCACCTGCACCTTGCACTGTCCGCAGGAGGCCTTTCCGCCGCATGCAGAAGGCAGGAAGATGCCGTTCTCGTTGAGCGTGGTCATGAGGCTGCTGCCCTGAGGCACCTCTATAGTCTTATCGCCATTGATAAGAATGTTTACATTGCCGCTGGGTGAAAGATATTTCTTGGCAACCAGAAGGATGATGACCAGCAGCAGTATGATAGTTAGGAATACTCCTATACTTGCTATAATAAACTGTCCCATAATGTGTATTATATTTTAAGACCAGAGAAGCACATCATAGCCATGGCCATGAGTCCTACCGTAATGAAAGTGATACCGAGTCCTTTGAGCGGAGCAGGCACATCGCTGTACTGCATCTTCTCGCGTATGGCACCCATGGAGACGATGGCCATGGTCCAGCCGATGCCGGAGCCGAGAGCATAGACCAGAGCATCGAGCACGCTGCCTATGTACTGCGAGTTAGAGGGGTCGAGGTTGATGCGCTGCTGCATGAACAGCGAGGCACCCATGATGGCGCAGTTGACCGCGATGAGCGGCAGGAAGATGCCGAGAGCAGCATATAGCGAGGGAGAGTATTTCTCAACCGTCATCTCCACCAGTTGCACCATACCAGCTATGACGGCGATGAAGAGAATGAAGCTGAGGTAAGAGAGGTCTACACCCTCGATGAGGCAGTCGGGTCCGAGCAGTTTGGTTTGCAGCAGGTAGTCAACAGGTACGGTGACCAGAAGCACGAAGGTGACTGCCAAGCCCAGTCCGAATGAAGTCTTCACATTCTTCGACACGGCGAGGTACGAGCACATGCCGAGGAAGAAAGCGAATATCATGTTGTCGACAAAAATCGACCTGAAGAATAAGCTAATGATATGGTCCATGGTTATTTCTCCTTATAAAAATACGCACGATGTACCCAGATGACGCATCCGAGGAGGATGAGAGCCATGGCCGGCATAGTCATCATGCCATTGTTCATATATCCTGCATCGTAGAAAGACTGTGGCACGATGGTGAATCCGAGCAGTGTGCCGCGTCCGAAGAGTTCCCTGACGCCACCCACGATGATGAGAATCATGGCATATCCCAGTCCGTTGCCGATACCATCTAGGAAGCTGGGCCATGGCTTGTTCATCATGGCGAAGGCCTCGAGTCGTCCCATGAGAATACAGTTAGTAATGATAAGTCCCACGTATACAGAGAGTTGTACACTCACATCGTATGCGAAGGCTTTGAGTATCTGACTCACGATAGTGACCAGTGCAGCCACCACCACCAGTTGCACGATGATACGTATACGGTTTGGTATAGTATTTCTCAGCACCGATATGATAAGGTTGGAGAAGGCGGTGATGATAGTCACAGCCAGTCCCATGACGATAGCCGGTTTGAGTTGCGATGTGACAGCCAGAGCGCTGCATATACCCAGCACCTGCACGAGGATAGGATGGTCCAGGTTGAGCGGATTGCCCAGTGCCTCTTTGTTGGCTTTAGAAAACAGTTTGCTCATATCTTATTTTCCTCCTTCGTTATTCTTTATGAATTTCATATACTTGGACAGGCCCTCCTTGAGCATCTGCGACACGCCGTCGGAAGTGAGAGTGGCACCAGTCACCACATCCACCTGAGTGGCGGTATCATCAACTTTCTTCATCACGGCAAGAGCTATCTCGCCGTCATTGTCGGCAGCGAAGATGTGTTTATCCTTGAACTGTGCCTGCCACTGCTCGTTGTCTTTGATTTCAGCACCCAGTCCGGCAGTTTCGCCCTCGTGGTTGAAGTAAGCGCCATAGATAGTTCTCATGTCATCATTGAGAGCCAGGTATCCGCTGATTGGTCCCCAGAGTCCCATGCCATATACGGGCACCACGAATTTCTGTTTTCCATCCACTTGACAGATGAAGACAGCCAGTTTGTCGGCTTTAAAGTCAGAGCTGTTGAGCAGGAATCCACTCTTGTCGTTGCCCTCAGAAGGATTATCAATGACTTTGCCCTCGGCATCCGTCCACTGTCCTTCGATGTTGAGAATGGCATCGTTTTTCACCACCTCGTTGTATTTCTCGGTGGCCTGTTCGTCGGAGAGGTGGCGTATGTTAAGCGCGTAGAGTATCTGTTTTTTCTTATCAAGGGCCACGTTGGCATTCTGCTTGTCGGCGAGTGAGCGCGACACGAATGCGAGCAGGAAAGCCACTACGACCACGATAATGACAGCATATATGATGGTATATACGTTTGAGTTAGTGTTCAGACGTTTTTTCTCTTTATTCTCCATGGTCATGCGTTGTTAGATTTGATACGATTAGCACGTCTAGAAATGTTTCTCTGCACCACACAGTAGTCGATGAGCGGAGCAAACATGTTCATAAGCAGTATGGCAAGCATCATGCCCTCTGGGTATCCAGGGTTCATAACCCTGATGATGATAGCCATGGCACCGATGAGGAAGCCATAGATATACTTACCTGTATTGGTGCGTGCGCTGGTGACGGGGTCAGTAGCCATGAACACAGCACCGAAGCAGAAGCCGCCGAGTATGAGGTGCTCCCAGAACGGTATAGGAGTAGCATCGGTGGCTGTGAAGATGAGTCCCATCACGGTTCCACCCACGAACACGCTGAGCATGGTGCGCCAGGAGGCTATGCCAGTGGAGAGCAGTATGATAGCGCCCAGTGCTATGGCGATAACACTTGTCTCGCCGATAGAGCCAGGAATGAAACCAGTAATCATGTCGCACACGCTGTACTGAATGCCGGCATCGCTAGAAACCTGAGCCAGGGGTGTGGCAGCCGAGGCCACGTCGCCCAGCGAGTTGCCCAGTCCGAGAATCTGGTCGTTTGCCACCCATACGGTGTCGCCGCTCATCTTCTGGGGGTAGGAGAAAAAGAGGAAGGCGCGAGCCACCAGAGCCACGTTGAAAATATTCATGCCAGTACCGCCGAATATCTCCTTAGCGAAGATGACAGCGAAGGCACAGGCCAGAGCCAGAATCCACAGGGGGCAGTTGACAGGAACTATCATGGGAATGATGATACCCGATACGAGGTAGCCCTCCTGTATCTCTTCGCCCTTCCATTGAGCCCATGCGAACTCGATACCCAGACCGACGACGTAGCTGACCACTATTTTTGGCAGTACGGCCAGGAAGCCATAGAAGAAGATGCTGAAGAAGCTGGCAGAAGCCAGGGTGCCGGCATGGAGATAGTTCTGATATCCGATATTGTACATACCGAAGAGCAGTGCGGGCATCAGAGCCAGCACCACCACGCTCATGATACGTTTAGAGTCGATGGCATCGTGAATATTTGCGCCCGACTTAGCGGTGTCGTTTGGCACAAAGAGGAAAGTTTCAAATCCATCGAATATACTTCCGAAGGCATGCAGTTTGCCGCCCTCTTCAAAGCGAGGTTTTATCTTATTTAGATAATTTCTTAATGCACTCATGATGAATATGGGATTAAGCGTTTTCTTTTCTTAGCATGTCAAGACCTTCGCGCACGATGCGTTGCAGTTCCAGTTTCGAAGAGTCGACAAATTCGGCCACAGCGAAATCCTCGGGAGCCACCTCGTATATGCCGAGTTGTTCCATTTTGTCTATGTCGCCAGCGATGATGGCCTTGATGAGATATTCGGGATAGATATCCATGGGGAACACCTTGTCGTATTCGCCGCTCATTATCATGTGTCGTTTTCCGCCCTTTATGCGTGCGTCGAGAGCATACTCGCGTTTACGTCCGAGGAGCCAGCTGAAATAGCTGTGGTTGGCTGAGAATTCCTTGAAACGAGGCATCATCCATCCGAGGAGTTCGTCGCGGTCGTCGCCTTCGGGTATCACTGTCACTTCAGAAGTGAGCATACCCACGGTGTCGTCAGCAGTAGTGTGTCGTCCAGTGAGTGGGTTGCCCATGATGATGCGCACATTGGCATCATCTGCGATTTGATCTTTGAGTACAACATTCAGAGCGGTACCGGGCATCACCTCTACGTAAGCAGGAGCTTTCACTTCGCTGCCGGCCACTGCCACACGATGAGTGAAGTCAGTGTGTCCGGTGTTCATCAGTCGTCCGATGTAGCACACGGCCAGCGGGTCGATGGTCCACACCACCTCACCTTTGTTCACCGGTGCGATATGGTTCACCTGCACTCCCACGTTGCCTGCCGGACAGGGTCCGTCGTACACCGTCACTTTCACGTTTTTGGCATCAGTGAGCCATGCTGCCTTCTGAGCGGCGCTCACGCCGAGATGAGTGTCGGCTATACTGCTGAGCACATCAAGGCCCTTCTGGAAATTGTCGGCCTCACCTTCGAGTTGGTATTCCACGTCAGCAGCCAGAGGCATGTCACGGAAAGCGCTCACGAAGATAGCCTTTGGGCGGTCGTTAGGACTGGCCACCACGGCGTAGGGCAGTTGTCTGAAGAATGCGAACATGCCCGTCTTGAGCAGCATGTTCACCACCTCGTCGGCCGTTCCCTTGAAAGCAGCTTTCACATCCTTGCTGAAATCTGCCGACTGCTGCTTGGCATCCATCTTCACCTTGATGCAGAGCAGTTTTCGTCTTTCGCCTCTCACCACCTCGGTCACAGTACCGCTGGCAGGGGCTACCACACACACATCGGGACATTTCTTGTCAACGAACAAGACATCCCCGGCTTTCACACTATCGCCCTCCTTGACCATAATTTTCGGGGTGAGTCCCACGAAGTCATTTGGAGTAAGGGCGTAAGTGCCACCAGCCTTCAGAGCCGTGCACTCTTTGAGCGCCCGTCCCTTCAGGTTGATGTTTAAGCCTTTTCTTAGCTTAATTACATTCGCCATTGTATAGTATTTAGTATTAAATTGTGTACAAGAAAAGTGCACGACATAGCATTATGCCATGCAAACAGTACTATTTGAAGGCAAAAGTACGAAAAAATATATAAAGAAAGAAGAAAAAATGTGAAATATTGCCGTGAGAAAAGATTTTGGTGTATTTTTGTGGAAAATTTTACGACATTCGGAAACTAAAACATATAATAAGTGCCATAATATGGACCATAGTAGGTCTGTTTGTGTTGGTAATAGTGCTGCTGCGTCTGCCAGTGGTACAGGAGTTTATTGGTGAGAAGGTAGGTGAAGCATTGTCGGAGCGTATAGGCAGCGAAGTGCGTGTGGGCAGGGTGGACATTGGTTTGTTTAACCGTGTGACAATAGACAATGTGATGGTGCGCGACCAGCGTGGAAAGAACATGCTATCGGCCTCTCGTCTGTCTGCAAACATTGACATCATGCCCCTTTTTGAGGGCAGGGTGCGCGCCTCGTCTGCTCAGGTGTTCGGTTTGCGTGCAAATCTGTATCAGGAGCATCCAGATTCCGCTTGTAATTTCCAGTTTGCCCTCGACTCCCTGAGCAAGCCGTCAGCCAAGCCCACCCAACTCGACATTGCCATCCATTCACTGATAGTGCGCAACGGGCAGATACGCTTCGACCGTCAGTACATAGCCCCACGCCATGAGTTGAATGCCGACCATCTGTTTCTGAGCGACATCAGCGGTCATTTCATCCTGGACCATTTGGGCAAACGTGATTTGAGCATGGAGGTGAAGCGTCTGTCGTTTAAGGAGCAGTCAGGATTAAACGTCAAGTCACTGACATTCAGCGTGGAAGCGGACAGCACCCATGCCACCATTCCACATATTGAACTTTTGCTGCCCCATTCGCACATGGTACTGGACGACATTAGCCTCAATTACTCCCCCTCACAGAAAGGCATAGACACATCTACACTGCGCTATAGGGCCAATATGACCGATGTGAGTGTGACCCCGAGCGATCTGGCCTTCATCTCGTCAAAGTTGGAAGGCATACACCAGCCCATTGCAGTGAGCATGACGATGGATGGCAACAGAGAGGGAGTAAATCTGCATGGACTGACCATATCTCAGGGCGACGGCATGCTGTTGGACGCCGATATCAGCGCCAGTAACTTGAACGACTCCCCGGCTGTTAATGGCACCATCCATCAGTGCCGGTTGACCGCCAATTCCCTTTCGCCATACACCAGCATCCTCAACCTTCCGCCATCCACCATGGAGCGCATTCTCGCCTTGAAACAGGTGGAATATGAGGGAAGTGTGGCATGGAGCAGGGACAGGGCGAGAGTGACAGGAGAGATAGCCACAGCCTTGGGTGACCTGACAGTAGACATGAACAAGCAGGGCAGCAAAGTAATGTGCAGTGTCCTGACCGACGGAATACAAGCAGGCACCCTGCTTGGCAAGGACGATCTGGGACTCGTGGCCTGCAATCTACAGGCTGAGGGCACATGGCCATTAACCTCCGAAGTGAGTCTGAAGGGACATTTTCCAACTGTAGAGTATCAGGGACATGCATACAAGAACATATCCGTAGACGGTACATACCGAGGCGGCGAAGGAAGAGGCATGCTATCGATGGACGATGAACTAGGCAAGATAGACATTGAAGGCGCCCTTCACACCGGTCAGAATGTGTCTGGTGATATCCGTGCCAGCGTGAGTCATTTCCAGCCAAATGCCATGTCGCTCACCACATCATACCCTGGCACTACATTCTCCTTCGATGCTACAGCCAAAATAGACCGGCTGAAGAAAGACGACTTCATCGGCAGCATAGACGTAAACAATTTCTCCATGACCTCTCCCACAAGACAACTGAACATCAGCAATTTGCATATTGTGTCAGACTTACACGGGACGGAGCGTATGATGAGTATAGAGAGCGACATTGGCACAGCCCGACTGGAGGGAGAGGTGCATGTGTCGACCCTTGCACAGAGTGTAAAGAGCATACTGGCCGACAAGTTGCCCACCCTACCCTCATTTGGAGGTGTGAAGCATCCTCAGCCATCCAACCACTTCACCTTCGATGCCAACGTGAACAGCACAGAATGGATGGAGAGCCTTCTGGGTATGAACGTACAAAGCGCGGCTCCCATACACATAGAAGGTGAGATAGACGATGCCCGATCGTACATTGCCCTCAACAGCAAACTGGACGACCTGACCTACGGCAGTCATCATCTCATAGACACCCGTGCCCACATCTCCACCATCGCTGACTCACTTGTGGCAGATTTGTCGGTGAAGAGAGCCAATGCCAGTGGCGAGCCTATAGACATAGACCTTCATGCTACAGCAGTGAACGACATAGTGAACGCCCAGGTTCACATTGACAACCACAATGAGCAGCGTCATCTGTACGGAATCCTTGCAGGCAGTGCCCGATTCTTCGAGGACAGTAGCCAGCAGTCGGCGATGCATATCACCATGCATCCTACAAATATCTTCATCAACGACGAGGCGTGGCAGATACAGCCTTCCGACATAATCTACTCGAAGGAGCAGGTGGTGATAGACCATCTGATGCTGACCAATGGAAGTCAGCAGATAGCTATAGACGGTCGTGTACGTCCGAATGAAAATGACAGTATAGAGATAGCGCTCAAGGATGTGGATGTGGACTACATGTCCACCTTCATGAGGACCCGCAATATCTTTTTCGGTGGCAAGGCTAGTGGCCGTGCCTATCTCACCTCACTATACGACGACCCCAGCATACATGGTCATGTCTCCGTCACCGACTTTACGTTCGTAGGCGGCCGGATGGGACATTTGAACGGCACTTTAGAATGGTGTAAGAGCAAGGGCATGCTTCAGTTTGGCACCATCATAGACAACGGTCCATTCAGCAACACCCTTGTCAACGGCACAGTGGGACTGTCACCATCGCTCTTAGACATTGATATTCAGGCCAACAACACCCCTGCCGGTTTCCTGAATAAGTTTTGCGGTGCCTTCCTTCGGAATGTAGAAGGCAAGGTGAATGGTAACATTCATGTAGTGGGCACATTCCGTAAGCCCAACCTCACTGGTCAGGCCACCATCAACGGCACTGCATGGGTGAAGAGTCTTGGCACCCAGTACACCCTGCACAACGACAGCATAGTGATGACCATAGACGACATTGCCTTCCGTGGCGACACCATCATGGACAGAGACGGCCATCGAGCCGTGATAACCGGCAGGGCATCCCACACCAACCTTAGCCGTTTCACCTACGACATAGGGATAGATGCCGACCACATGCTTGTGTATGACTTCCCCACATTTGGCAACAACACCTTCTGTGGCACAGTGTATGCCACCGGCGACTGCACGATAAAGGGCAAGTCGGGCGAGACCACCATCGATGCCGTGGCCCGCACAGAGCCAAACACCATCTTCCGCTACAATGCAGACAGTCCCGATGCCATCAGCAAGCAGGAGTTCATACACTGGAATGACATCACCGACCAGGCTGTGCCCACCACCTCCGACGTTCGTGAGGTTATCCCTGGCAGCACGAAGAAAAATGCTCCGGTATCAACTGCCCATTCCGACTTACATCTCAACTTTCAGATCAATGCCACCCCCGATGCCACCCTCCGTCTGATGATGAGCAGCGGTAGCGGAGACTACATAGACCTGAACGGCTCGGGCACACTTCGTGCCAATTATTTCAACAAGAACGGAATGAACATCTACGGCAACTATGTGGTTGACCATGGTGTGTATAAGATGACCATACAGAACATCATCAAGAAAGACTTCACCTTCAGTGAAGGAGGCACCATTGCTTTCAACGGCAATCCCTTTGATGCCGCCATCGACCTGAAGGCCATTCATACCGTGAACGGAGTGACCTTGTCGGACTTGAATCTTGGTCGCAATTTCGCCACCAACAACATCAGGGTGAACTGCATCATGAACATCCACGGGACGGCGGGTGCGCCCTTAGTGGATTTCGACATGGAGATGCCCACCGTGAATGCTGATGCCCAACAGATGATTCGCAGTCTGATGAACAGTGAAGAGGAGTTGAACCAGCAGGTGATATACCTTCTGACCATAGGTCGCTTCTATAGTCAGAACAACAACAGCGCGGCTGAAGAGGGAGCACAGAGTCAGACTTCACTTGCCATGCAGAGTCTGCTGAGCGGCACTTTGAGTCAGCAAATCAACAGTGTGCTCAACAGTGTGCTGAAGAACAACAACTGGAATATCGGTGCCAACATATCCACTGGCGACGAAGGGTGGAACAATGCCGAGTATGAGGGAATACTCAGCGGCAGACTTCTGAACAACCGACTACTCATCAACGGACAGTTTGGCTATCGCGACAACGCCAACGCCACCACCAGTTTCATAGGCGATTTCGATGTTCGCTACCTGCTTCTGAGCAACGGCAACCTGGCGGTGCGAGTGTACAACCAGACAAATGACCGCTATTTCACCAAAAACAGTCTGAACACCCAGGGAGTGGGACTGGTGATGAAGAAAGACTTCAGCGGCTGGCGTGACTTCTTCGGTCTGCGCAAGAAGAAGGTTAAGGCAGAGAAAGCCGACACGTTGCAGAGAGACAGTACAGCAATCAAACGTCAGTAAGACGCCAACGAACATACATTCACTACGGAGATCATTAACGATGAGCGACAGTTACCATTGGTATGTATTCTGCAAGGGGCAGGTACTATTGCATAAAGAGGCTGAAGAGTGGCATATACCATACGGCGAAGAGCCACCTCTGCCAATGGCAGATGGCGTGCACGGCCTCACCATGTCCGACCATGAGACTGTAAAGACATACAGTGTGGATAGGGAAGATTTGCAAGACAACAGTTACGAGTGGTGCATGTTGCGTGAATCTTTCCACCGCCTGCCTCGTGCAGACTATGACAAGGCAGGCAAATGTTCAGAGATACTCTATTGGGACAGCACCACCCGCTATTGCGGCCGTTGTGGTGGCAGAATGCGTATGCACACTGAGATATCCAAGCGTTGCGAGCAGTGTGGCACAGAGATATGGCCCCAGGTGTCACCGGCAGTCATCTGTCTGATAACCAGGGACGACAAAGTATTATTGGTTCGTTCCCGCACATTCCGTGGCAACTACTACGGTCTGGTGGCAGGTTTTGTAGAGACTGGGGAGAGTCTGGAGTCTGCCATGCTTCGTGAGATACGCGAAGAAACTGGCCTGGAAGTGTGCAACCTACGATATTTTGACAGTCAGCCCTGGCCCTACCCATGTGGTTTGATGGTTGGTTTCACCGCCGACTATGCCAGCGGTGAACTGCACCTGCAGTACGAGGAGTTGGACCGTGGAGGTTGGTTCACCCGCGACAACATGCCAGCTGTACCCGAGCGAATGTCCATCGCCCGTAGATTGATAGACCATTGGCTGGACAAAGAGTAGTCCATCGCCCTTTCGTATCTGTCATTATTTCAGCCTACACCGTCTGTAATAATCGGCGAGTTGTGGTTTTGCCACACCCAGAGTCAGGATTTCGTCCAGTTCCTCTTTTGCTTTTTTTCTTTCCTCCATTCCCAGCAGAGCCTCAACCCGACCCAGTCTGTAGTCCAAGTTGTTGCCGTCCCTGTTCACAGCCTCGTCAAAATCATACAACGCGGCATTGAACATGCCACGTGAGAGTTCCATATTTCCGCGTGCGGCATACGCCACAGCGCTGTCAGGGAACTGCATAACGAGCATGTTTATACGGTCTAAAGCTTCAGTGAAGTGTTTTTCCTTCTCAGCTAGGATAGCCAGTCCGAGATTTGCTTCGAAGTGTCTAGGAAAGCATTTAATAAGCGTTTCATAATCCTTTCGGGCAAATGGCAGGTTATTCATCTTTTCGTGGACGTATGCCCTATAGAACAGCGCTGCGGGGTTATTTTCCTCTGTTTTCAGTATTCTGTCATACTCTTCGAGGGCATAGTCATACTGTTCCAGGAGCACATTGAGCGAAGCCTTTCTCAGTCGGAGTTCCAGATTGCCAGGATCTTTGTCTATGCTGCGTATCAGTGTAGACAGAGAGTCGCGCAGTGCGCTATTATCCTGTTGCTGGGCACTTGCGAAGACAGTCACAGAGCACAAGATGGCGGCAAGAAATAGTCTATGCATGAGCGATATAGTCCACAATCCATTGTCCAACCTCCCGGGTGCCGTAAAGAGGTTGTCCCTCAACTTGAATTTCCGGTGTGCGCACATATTCATCAAGCGATACGTTCACAGCCTTTCTTACGAGAGCGCCCTCTGCCATGAGGTTGAAATGTTCTAGCAACATGGCAGCCGACAGAATCTGCGCTATAGGATTGGCAATATTCTTTCCTGCAGCTTGTGGCCATGAACCGTGTACCGGTTCAAACACTGGAGTGCTCTCGCCAGTGGATGCCGAAGGCAGTAGACCCATGGATCCGGATATGCAGCTGGCTTCATCCGTGAGGATATCACCGAACGTGTTTTCCGTGACAATGACATCAAAGAACGTAGGTTCGAGAATCATTCTCATTGATGCATTATCCACGAACATGTAGTCAACCGTCACGTCAGGATACAGAGGTTCCATCTCCTTTGCTATTTGTCGCCACAACCTGCTTGATGCCAAGATATTAGCCTTGTCGACCACAGTGAGATGATGTCGTCGTGAGCGTGCATATTCAAACCCCACCTTGAGTATTCGTTCCACCTCTCGTCGAGAGTAGACATTAGTGTCATAAGCATGATTATCATCCTGATATTTCTCTCCGAAGTACATGCCTCCGGTGAGTTCTCTTATGCACACGAAGTCAGCCCCTCGTACAATGTCTGTTTTCAGCGGACTTTTGTGCAACAGACATTCAAAAGTCTGAATAGGTCGTATATTAGCGAAGAGACCCAGTTTTTTGCGCATAGCCAACAGTCCCTGTTCCGGTCTAACCTTAGCAGTAGGGTCATTGTCGTACTTAGGATGTCCCACGGCAGCGAAGAGCACCGCGTCGGATTGTCGGCAAAGTTGAAACGTGTCCTCAGGAAAGGGGTCTCCCACTTTCTCTATGGCATCAGCGCCGCACAGAGCCTCATTATATGAGAATTTGTGGTTAAAGCGTTTTGCTATAGCATCGAGCACAGCCAACCCCTGCGCCATTATTTCA